>JBCBTL010000143.1:0-6524 GCA_039818705.1 Cyanobacteria bacterium J06639_1 | reverse complement strand
CTGATAATTCAATAATCTGATAGCTCAATAAAGAGTACTTCCCAATCGTAGAGTGCTTCTCCAGAAGTTCACCTGCGCTGAATTCTGCCTATTCTCGTCTGCGTCAATGCCGACACGAAACCTTGTCGTTCTCAACTGTTGAGCCCTCTTCCAGGCTCGTCACCACTCGGCTCCAACATCCCGCGATCGCCGCAGAACGCTCCAATCCCAAACCGAGGAAGATACGGCTTTGCAAAATATCATCGCGATCGGGTTCGAGACTGACAAATTCTTCTTTTCGAGGTGAGATCAGTCAATCTGGCGATCGCAAACCTGCCAGACGATTTAGTCCGAAACTCTCGTCCGCCAACATGTCTTGAATGGATCTACCCAGTCAATCGTTGCCGCACTCGCTATAGTGTCTTCACTGAGTTCGGGAACGCCCGCAATGTTGCCTCTTTCTTCCTTGAAGCCTCCCCTTGGAACATGCCCGAGCTGAACGCTGGGCTATCCGCTGGTAAGGGTAAAGGCGATCGCCCCCACCCTCACCGTCCTGTTTTGGAAACGCGGCTGGCTGAAATTGAGATAGCGAAGGGCGATCGCCGACTGAGATGCCGACTGGGATAATGACCTAGTCGAAAAACTCATGCACGTCGTCGGGGCGGACGGTCAGAGTTTTGAGGGTGTTACCCCGTCTCACCTCGAAGCGCAGCGATTGCCCGATGTCACTCCGATCGACCAACGCTTTCAGGTGTCGAGCTGTTCTAACTTCCGCATTGTCAATGCGCGTCACCACGTCACCCCGACGCAAACCGCCCTGTGCTGCCGGAGTGTCAGATACGACACTGGCGATCGCCACTCCGTAAATTTCGGGGACAGCAGGAATGGCATTGGGATTGTCGTTCATCTGCCGGGCGAGATTGGGCGTTAAGTCGTGGATTTGAATGCCGACGAACGGCTGGGGTGCAGTTTCGCTCTGAGCAGAGACATCAGAGGCATCCTTCGCCGGCAACAAGTTCGGGAATACGTGAAGCGCCGTCAGCGTCAGGCCGACGCTCAACGCCACAGTAGCGATCTGAGTGCCAGCTCGGCGGGCAAAACGTCGCTTGGGTTCGGGTGAAAACGTCATAACAGCATCCTTCTCGCGATCGACGCGACAGAATTTCAACAACGGCGATCGCCCCGTCGCACAGGCGCGATTTCCGAATGAGTTGAGTGTAACCTTCGCGAGCGATAGGCGATCGTTCAGTCGTCCACCTTTTCGGCCGCCTTCTGCAACCGGCTATTTTTGCTGTCCATGGTTCGCTACCACCCATCCGTCAGCTCGTTCGCGGATGGATTGCAAATGAAATCGCTATCTCACCAATCCCGTTGCACCTGGCAGGGGGCGTTCGGGGCAGGGAATGCCGAGATGACAGAAGCGCTCGCCACTGCAGTTCGCAGCCATCAGGCCCTAAACGGCATGGCGAACACGCTGCTGGAGGTCAACTGCTACGAGGCCGATCGCAAAGACCTAAGGTTTTATGGTTTGCTCGAAAAGAGCTTCTGAGTGAAATCTTGGCAAAACTATTGACTATCTACAATCAGGTGCATGTGCGCAGTCAGTGACGTAATGGTCAGACACTACTATGGGGGCTGGCCTCTTCCCGTAATTCCGTGGATTGGGAAAATAGCGGCAGTCAGGCAGGTCGAGCCCGAGGCCGGAGCTGCGGTGCTTGACGCGAACCACGCGGATACTCGCCTGAGTATGGTTCGCGTCGGATTTGTTTTGAACGATACTGCGACTCGGATTATCTCTTGAAGCGTATGGACGCTAGTGCTGTTTTAGAGTGGCTGGACGAGTTAGCGATCGCCTCTCGCCGCGAAGCGTTGTCCGAGTTGCAGCGGGCGATCGTCAAGTACGTTCTCCAAAACCAGACTTACAGCGCGATCGCCGATCGCTACGGCTGTACCGAAGGTCATGCCAAAGATGTGGGATCGGAGCTGTGGCAGTGGCTTTCGCGAGAGCTGAATGAGAAGGTAAGCAAGCGCAACTTGCGCCGCGTTCTGGAACGGGCGATCGCTTCTCCAGGAAATAACCCTAGCGAACGTCTGGCTGATGACAATCAGGACGAGCGCTGGGTGGGTCGGCAGCGAGAGTTTGCCCACTTGGATGCGCTGG
Source organism: Cyanobacteria bacterium J06639_1 (assembly GCA_039818705.1). Classification (GTDB taxonomy): domain Bacteria; phylum Cyanobacteriota; class Cyanobacteriia; order Thermostichales; family PCC-7336; genus JBCBTL01. Next base: position 4,384 of record JBCBTL010000143.1, on the reverse strand, counting down.
TGGCGCGCGGAGCTCAAGCGATCGTGATTCAAGGAGAAGGAGGGATTGGCAAGACGGCGATCGCGCAGCGGTATTTGCAGCAGCGGCAGTTCGACTGCGTGTTGGAGTTGATGCTCGCGAAAGATCCGCAGCAGCTCGGGTCGGTCGAGCGAGCGGTGGAGGAATGGCTCGATCGCGATTTTCAGCTCGAACCCGGTCGCGATTTCAGCATCACGCTCAGTCGCTTGCAGCGGCAGCTACGCCAGCAGCGAGTCGCTATCCTCATCGATAATCTGGAACCCGCCCTGGACGATCGCGGTCAGTTTCTCCCCCCAGCGCGCGGATACGTGGAGCTGCTGCGAGCGGTGGCGGGAGGGTCGGGGCGATCGCTGACACTAATCACCAGTCGAGATCGCTTGTGCGAAGCCCATCTGCACGTAGAACACCTGCGGCTATCAGGCTTGGCCGAGCGGGATTGGCAGGAGTACGGGCGCAATTTCGACCTAGACGTAAACGCAGCGGCTTGGCGAACTCTGCATCGAGTCTACGGCGGCAATGCCAAAGCGCTGAGGCTGCTCTGTGGCGCAATTCAGACCGACTGGGACGGGGACGTTGCGGCCTACTGGCGCGAGTGCGGGGGGAATCCGCTGGCTGAAACTGATTTGAGCAATCTCATCAACAGTCACCTCCATCGCTTGCAGAATCTCGATCCAGATGCCTACAAGTTGCTGTGTCGGCTGAGTTGTTTTCGCTTTCAAGACATTCCCCGCGTGTCGAGTGCAGGGGCGATCGCGCTGGCGTGGGACGTACCGGAGGGCGATTGCCTGCGGTTGCTCGTGTCGTTGCGCAACCGCTCGGTGGTGGACTATCGCCAGGGTCGTTACGGGTTGCACCCGGCCATGCAAGCTGCGGCTCGGCAACGATTGAAGCAGACCTCAGATGAAATCCAAGCCCATCGCCACGCCGCGGAATATTGGACGACGAGTGTCGATGCCATTTCAACGCGCGCGGAGGCACTGCAAGCCCTGGAAGCGTTTTATCACTACGTCGCGATCGCCGAATACTCCCGTGCTGGGGCGGTGCTGATTGCCAGTCGCAACAACCGCTGGCACCAATATCTCTCGCTGGGAGGCATCCTGTACCGCTTGGGCTTAGTGCGTCCGCTGCGGGAGGCCGTGACGCTAGCGATCGCCTACCTACCCGAAAATGACGGCGCGCTCGCTGAACTGTACAACCTGTCCGGTGATACCCATTGGATTGCGGGAGACGTGTGGGAGGCGATCGCCGCTCAAACCCAAGCCTTGCAGCTGACTCGCCATCACTCAAACGCCCTTGACGAGAGAGACACCGCGCAGCGTCGGTATTTCGAGATCGCCGAGCTAGATTCGCTGCTCAGTTTGGGACTGTACGCGCTCGATTTGTGGGAGTTGACTGAGGCTGCCGACTATTTTCAACAGGTCATCGATCTGGCCCGCTCTCGTCAGCGCGATCGCTGGACGAACAAAGCCCTCACCTGTCTTGCCCTTACGCGCGCCCACGCGCGCCAGCCCGAAGCCGCCCGCACCCTAGCCGACCGAGCGTACCGAGCGCTATTGGACGAACCCGCTTCGCTTTCGACCGGACGGTTTGCCTACTTTTTGCAACTGTTGGGGCGAGCCTTTGTCGTATCGGGAGAACGCGATCGCGCCCGAGATTTACTGCAGCGCACTGCCAAGTTTGCCGCAGAGGGGCATTACTCGCAGGTGGAGGCAAAAGCGCGCGACGGGCTAGCGCAGGTGCATCGTCTGGATGGAGATTATCACCAAGCGATCGCCCTGCACGAAGAAGCGATCGCTCTGCTGGATGAAGTGGGCGCGCGCTGCGACCTAGCTGAAGCTACGTTTCAGTTGAGCCGGACGTTTCAACAAATGGGCAATCGCGATGGCGCTCGGGACGCAAGTGAAAAAGCGATCGCCCTATTCGGGCAAATTCCCGCCCCCAAGCAAGTGGCAAAAGTGCGCGCGACCCTCAGGACAGACGATTGAGCAAGTAGTGATTCGTCAGATCTTTGAGCGAATTCGTTGCGGGTGACTCAGGCAGTTCTTCCAACCACGTCGCGGCCTGACGCGCGTAGCCCTGAGCGAGCTGGCGGGTGCGCTCCAGTCCGTCGCTGTCGGCTACCAGCTTGAGGGCGAGGTCGAGATCGCCGGATTCTTCCAGCTCGCGTTCGAGCAGCTCCCGTAACTGAGGATGCTGCTCGAAGGCATAGAGCACGGGAGCGGTGAGGTTCCCCTGAGCCAAGTCCGACCCGGCAGGTTTGCCCAGTACGTCCGTCGAGCTGGTGAAATCGAGCCAGTCGTCCATGATTTGAAAGGCGATGCCCCAGCAGCGTCCGAACTCGTAGGCGGAGTTGGCTAGATCCTCGCGATCGCTCAACAGCGTCGCCGCCTTCACGCTATTCGCCATCAGCGAAGCCGTCTTGTAAAAACTCTTTTCCAGATACGCCTCAAACGTGAGGGAGGTGTCGAACTGCGTCAAACTCTGGCGCACTTCACCCTCAGCAAAGTCTTTGATCACCTTGGAAAGCAGCTTCACTACATCCAGATTGTCTAAATTCGCCAGATACCACGAAGACTGTGCGAACAAAAAGTCGCCCGCCAACACCGCAACGCGATTGCCGAAGTCGCTGTTCACCGTCGAGATGCCGCGCCGCACGTCGGCAGTATCCAGCACGTCATCGTGTACCAAACTGGCCGTGTGAATCATTTCGGTGATTTCGGCCAGACGGCGGTGCTTCTGGGTGAGTTCGCGGTCTGGCGTAGTGGCGCGAGCCATCAGCAGCACCAGCGCCGGCCGCAACCCTTTGCCCTGCGCCTCGAACAAGTGTTCCGCTGCTGCCCCGAGTATGGGGTGCTGCGCCCCCACTAGCCCCTTCAAATTTTGCCGCAGCAGCTTCAGATCGGCGTCAACGGGCTCGAACAGGGATGCGACAGAAGCAGTCATACAGCGACTAACCCAGTGAGGATAGACATTACGAAACTTTACAGTTCTTAGTTTATTCTAATGCAACCTCACCCCTCTGAGCCGGATTCCTCTGACTCCGGAGACCTCTCATGCTTTCTACGCGAGCGGCGATCGCCTCAATTCGGCCAGCTCGCCTGAATGTCGTCTAGCACGGTGTCTAGCGACGAACCACCTATGTAATCAGTCACGCCCGTCCAAAACGATCCCGTGCCGACCGCGCCGGGCATCATGTCCGAGCCGTCAAAGCGAAGGGTATCGGCTTCGGCCAAAATGGCAGCTTGCTTGCGGGTGAGATCGTCGATGTAAACGTCAGCAGACACTTCAGCGTGGGGAGAAATGTAGCCGCCCAATCCCGCCCAAATTTCGTGGGGGCGAGCCGTTGCCAGGTACTCCATGAGCTGTCTGACTTCTGGAGTGTCGTTGAAGGCCGCAAATGCATCCCCTGCCACGAGGATGGGCGTTCCCAGGGCTTCGTCGATGGGAGGAAGTGGGAAAATATCGATCTCGGCCTCCAAATCGACACCTTCGGGGAAGAAAGAGGCGATGAAGTTTGCCTGACGGTGCATGTAGCACTGGGGCGGATCGGTGAACAGTCCTTGGGGGGAATCCCCGAAGGGAGTGCTGATAACGCCGATAGAACCGCCGACGACGTAGTCCTCATTGCGGGCAATGTCGCCAAATTGTTCGAAGGCTGCTTTCACTTCGGGGGCATTGAAGGGCACTTCGTTCGCAACCCAGCCATCGTAGGTTTCAGCTCCCGCCGTGCGCAGCATGATGTCTTCGATCCAGTCGGTGCCCGGCCAGCCCGTAGCGCTGCCGCTTTCAATGCCCATGCACCAAGGCACGCCGCCATCCACCACGATCCGATCGGAGAGGGCGATCGCTTCATCCCAGGTGGTCGGCACCTCGTACCCCGCGTCTGCAAAGGCTTGGGGACGATACCACACTAGGCTTTTCACTGAAGCACGATACCAAAGCCCATAGCTTTCGCCATCAAACGTGCCTAACTCCAGCCAATATGGGTCGTAAGCGGTTTGGAGCGCGTCTTCCCCTAAAAAAGTCGAGAGAGGTAGGAGATCGCCATCCCGCGCGAAGTCAGCCATCAATCCAGGCTGCGGAAACATGGCGATGTCGGGAGGATTGCCCCCAGCCACCCGCACGGGCAACAGAGTGGCAAATGCATCCGTACCTTCGTAGACCACCTCAATGCCGGTTTCTTCCTCGAACGGAGCGAGGGCTGCCCGCAGCTTTTCTTCCTGCTCGCTGACGATGACCCCGAGGATGGTCACTTGCCCAGAAGATGCCGTCGTGTCTGACGCGCCGTCTCCCGAGGAACTCGTTGCGGTGCAGCTTCCCAACAATGCAAGGCCAACCCCCAAGGGCAGTAGGGTAAGATGCTTGA
>JBCBTL010000142.1:0-6535 GCA_039818705.1 Cyanobacteria bacterium J06639_1 | reverse complement strand
TTTCGGGAGTGGGGTTGTTGACGTTAAGACCCAAACCCACCACGATCGCGCTTACCGATCGCCCGCTCAGCCGGGTTTGCAGCAGCAGACCGCCCAACTTGCGATCGCCGACCACCAAATCATTAGGCCATTTCAACTGCACGTCGAACCCGAGGCGATCGCGCAGTTCTTGCGCCACCCCCCAGGCCAGTGCCAGCGTTAGTTCCAAAGCTTTCGGGGGGGCGATCGCCGGATAAAGTAGCACCGAGCAGTACAGCCCACCCTTTGCTGACATCCAGGTATGCCCGCGCTGGCCGCGTCCTGCGGTTTGTTGAGTGGCGATTAAGGTCGTGCCTTCTGGGAGCGGTCGATCGGGATGGAGTCCTTTCTTTTCCCAGTGGGCGAGGACGCGATTGGTCGAATCGACCGTTGCCAGTTGCAGGAGATGGCGACCGCAGAATTGCGTCTGCAGGCAGCGCGAGAACGTCTTAGGATGCAGCACGTTGATGAACGCGATAGGTTCGACTTATCAAACGATGCCACGATTCGGACACTTCTAACCTAAATGTCTCGATTGCGACCTCATGCTGAATGGATGACCTTAGCGATCGCTGCTGCACGCGAGGCCGGTGAAGTCGGAGAAATTCCTGTGGGGGCGGCGATCGTAGACGATCGCGATGAATTAATTGCGCTAACGGCCAACCGTCGGGAACGCGATCGCGATCCCACTGCCCACGCCGAAATTCTGGCGCTGCGGGAGGCGGGGCGCAAATTAGACACCTGGAAACTAGCGGGCTGTCGGCTGTACGTGACGTTGGAGCCTTGTCCCATGTGTGCGGGGGCGATCGCTCAGTCCCGCATCGCGCAAATTATTTACGGAGCCGACGACCCGAAGGCGGGGGCATTACGTAGCGTGCTGAATGTACCCGCCAGCGCAGCTTCCTTTCACCGTCCGGAAGTCATCGGCGGGATTTGCGAATCGGAATGCCGTTACCTGTTGCAGAGCTGGTTCGCTCGCTTGCGACAGGAGTGAACTCGCGCGCGAGGATCAGTCCTCGTCCACTTCCATTTCTAAAAGGTGAACGTAGGGGGCGGCGAGCTGGGGGGCTTGGTAAGCTACTGCCTTGAGAGCGTGCCAGTCGTCTAAACAGTCGAACACGGAATCGTAGCGGTCTTGCTCTAGCCGTTGCGCTAAAGCCGCCACATCCTCCGCTGTCATCGATGCGATGTCGAAGTCTAGAGTTGCAGAAGAGTTAGCCATGTCTGACTCCGCAAAATCCTCTACCTGAACCTAGTGTAGCGGTTGACTGATGCAATGCTGCCGCGATCGCTTAGAGAACGGCTCCGCGATCGCCCGCAGTGCAGACGCGATCGCGACTGCACGCGCGTGAAGAGAATGTAAAGTTTTGCCGTTTGCAGACGGAGTATCCGTGGAGCCATCGGCAATCGCGGGTTGCCGTTTTCCATTGCTCCGATCTGTGTGAGACACCTGCGCAACGGCAAACCTAGGCATCGTTATTGCATCACTAAGACAAATTCGGCGGATTCGTTCGGGAGGTAGGGCGCGATCGCCTCTCTCTTTGTGGGGAAAGCGATCGCGCTGGTGGCGTGGGTTAGAGTGATGAATGCCAGTTAGGGTTGGCGTTTAGACATTAGGAGCAATCGGGCGTGAACGCAGAAGCAGTAGTCCCTCAGCGCGGGTTGCCGGTCACGATTATCACGGGATTTTTGGGCAGCGGTAAAACAACCCTGCTCAATCACATTCTTAAAAACCAGTCCGGCGTGCGGACGGCGGTGATGGTGAACGAGTTCGGTGAAATCGGCATCGACTCGGAGCTGATCGTCTCGTCCGAAGAAGATCTGGTCGAGCTGAACAACGGCTGCATGTGCTGCACCATCCGTGACGACGTTGCCACCAGCGTCCTAGATTTGATGGAGCGCGTTGACGGCGGCATCGATTATTTAGTTGTCGAAACCACCGGTCTGGCCGATCCGCTCCCCGTCGCCCTCACGTTCCTCGGCCCCGACCTCCGCGATCTCACCCGTCTCGATTCCATCGTGACGACAGTCGATGCCTCCAACTTCGCCCCCGACTTGTTCTCTAGCGATGTCGCCCTGAGCCAAATTACTTACGGGGACGTCATTCTGCTCAATAAAACCGACCTCGTAGACGAAACAGAAGTCGCCAAAGTCGAGCAACGCATTCGCACCATCAAAGACGGCGCTCGAATTCTAAAAACTCAGAACAGCCAAGCCGCGCTCGAACTCTTGTTAGATACGGCGCTATTCAGCAAGGATGCCCTTCCTGAAGAAGCTGCTGGCGAAACCGGCCACGAGCACGACCACCACGAGCACGACCATCACGACCATTCACACGCGCACCACGAAGACCACGGTCACGCGCATGATGACGGGCACGCTCACGCGCATCACGATGAGGGGCACGAGCATCACCATCACGATCGTTCCAATCATTTGGAGAACGAAGGGTTTAATTCGCTGGCGTTTGAAAGCGATCGCCCCTTCGATCTCGATAAATTTCAAAGCTTCTTAAACGAAATACCTGAAGCAGTCTTTCGCGCTAAAGGTATTCTCTGGTTTGGCGAAAGCCCCGATCGCCACATCTTCCACCTCAGCGGCAAGCGCTATACCGTCAATGGTGAAGCGTGGCCGGAGGGACAAACGCCTAAAAATCAAATCGTGCTGATCGGGCAACATTTGGACACGCGATCGCTTCGTCACCGTTTGGAGGTGTGCTTAGAACAACCAGCAGGCAAATCCAAAGGCTTTGGTTGAAGAAGATATCCTAAAGTTCTTCAAGCCGGACACAATCCGGCTTTGTAACAGTAGATGGCATTCAAGAATTACTTACTGAATAAATAGCGATAGCCCAGATAGGCGAAAGTGAGGCAACTCAACAAAACGCCTATCGATACGGGGAGTGGAACATAGGAAAAGAAAATGATGCGAATGCGATCGAGAAGCCAAAAGGTTGCGAATAATCCCCCTGATAGAAATGCCAACCCTTTGAGGAAACGAGCTGCGGGGATTTGCTCTAGGGGTAGACGGCGGCGCGAAATCCATAGAGATATCCCAAAGTAGTAAGGTGGCAACAACAAAAGTAAGATGTCTGCCTGAACTACGATCCCTTGCCAACCCTTGACATCAACAGCGTATAACAAGTAGCCCAACCATAATAAAAAGCTCAGCATTGATAAGCTCAAGTTAATGCTGAGGACGGTGGGTTCTTCCCGTTGTCCTGGAATGACATAGCAAATAAAATAAGTTACCCATGGCGCACTAAGCATTATCAATAGCAGTGGGACGCGCCAGGCAAGGATCCCGGCAAATAGTTCTTCCAGGGTCATGGCTACTTCCTACAATGGTCTTCATTTCGACTGGGGCTGCTTAAGCATTATCCCGAGAAACCCACTGTTTTTTCTAGAAAAAGGATAGATTGTGGAGCAATCGTTTATTGGATTTTTTGAGATCTGTCAGTGAGTCGCTAGATCGAGCGATCGCTAGTTGCCGTTTCTCGCGCTGCCCTCACTAGCAGAGCAGCAGTTACGAGGCTAGCTAATACCGAACTGCCGCCGTAGCTGAACATCGGCAAAGGTACGCCAGTGGTAGGGAGCAAGCCGCTAACGACGCAAATGTTGAGGAGGGCTTGCCCGACCAGGAGGCAGACTGCGCCACTGGCGATCGCGCGGGCGACGATATCGCGACTTTTGCGAGCTACTCTCACGGCAGTGAGAGCGTAGGTTAACAGCAGTACCAAAAAGCTGAGAGTGCCGATCGCGCCGAACTCTTCTGCGAATACCGCGAAGATGAAATCCGTGTACTGAATCGGCAGGTACGAAAGCTTTTGCTGGGAGAGGCCGTAACCCACTCCCCACAATCGTCCCGACCCGATGGCTAACAGGCTTTGTACGAGCTGGTAGGCAATGCCTTGATGGTTTTCCCAAGGATTGAGGAACGCCATCATGCGGCGCATTTGGTACTCTTTGACGCTGATGCTGACTGCCGCTGCTGCCACCCCCAGCGCTGCCGTGCCGCCAAGAGCGATCGCGGGCAAGCCGCTTACCACGGCCATCAGCCACAGCGTCACGCCGCACACCGCTGTCGTACCGAGGTTCGGCTGCGTCAGAATTGCTGCTAGTCCCAAGGAGAACAGCGACAGCCACACCGCGCGGTACCAGCGCGAATGAGCGTGCCAGCGACCGAACAGCCACGCTGCTTGAACGAGCAACAGCGGTTTGAGAAACTCTGACGGCTGCACGATGATGATGCCCACGTTCAGCCAGCGCGTCGCATCCAAACGGGTCACGCCGATGCCCGGTACGTGGGTCGCCAGCACCAGCAGCAGTCCCAGCACGTACAGCCCGCCCGCAAAGCGGAACCAGCGACGCAGCGGCCACCGCACGATCGCCGCAAAACAGCCGTAGCCCAGCACGATGAACGCGAGCTGGCGCTTGACGAAATACAGGCCGTCCCCGATGTCAGCTCGCGCTACGGACATCGAGGCCGAGCAGATCATCACCGTGCCGATCGCCAACCATAAAAAAGTCAGCCATCGTAACAACCGTGCTTCAGCGGGCCAGCGCGGCGCAGCATTCGCGGAAATGGTCGCCGCGTCGCTCGAAGTTGGGATATTGGTCGAAGCTTGCACAGGCGGGAGAGAGAAGAACGGTAATCGGACTTCCAACCGCAGCCGATGTCGATTCCAGCGTCTTAGCGAGTTCGTAAGCCTTTGGAACCGCTACATCTAGCGTCTCGGCCAGATGGTACTCAGTATACTCAGACTCCCTCAAGCGATCGCGAAACATTTCCGCTGCTTCACCAATCAACACGGTTGCGGCCACTTTTGCCTTGATCAGGTCGAGCCATTCGCGATCGTTTCCCACTTTGGGCTTGCCTCCCGCAATCAGCACGATGGGAGTGTCGATCGCCGTTAATGCCACCTGTGCGGCTTCGTAGTTGGTGGCTTTGCTGTCGTTGACGAACTGAACATTACCAATCGTTCGAGCGCGCTCTAACCGATGGGGCACGCCCGCGAAGTTTGCCACAGCATGGCGAATGCGATCGCTTTCAAGTCCAGCCACGCGCGCGACCGCGATCGCCACCAGCAGATTCTGGCGATTGTGGTCGCCGATCAGTTGTAGCTCGTTCAGAGGCAATACAGGCTCGCCCGCGAACCAAGCCCAAGTCTCGTTTTCGTGGGGTTTCAGATAAGCTATGCCGTTCTGGTGTTGGCAAGACACCCACTGAGCCTGCGGCCAATCGGGGTGAAGCGATCGCAAGTAGGCATCGTCGTCATTGAGGATTTGCTGGCGCGATCGCTCGATCAGCGACGCTTTGATGCTCGCGTACGCCTCCATCGACCCGTGGCGAGCGAGGTGATCGGCAGTGAACGTCGTCCACGCCCCGATCGTCGGCGACAAACTGGGAGCAGACTCGATTTGATAAGTACTCAGCTCGGCAATAATCCAATCGGGAGAGCGACCGGACTTCAACGCTTCCAGCGCCACCGAGCACAGGGGCAGGCCGATGTTACCGCAGGCAGGGGCGTTTAGCTCGGCAGCAGCGAACATGGCTTCTACCAAAGCTGTCGTGGTAGTTTTGCCGTTCGTGCCCGTGATGCCAACCCAAGGAATGTCCTTGAGGGTTTGCCAGGCGAGTTCTGCTTCTCCCATCACCGTCACGCCACGATCGCGCGCCGCTTTCAACACGGGATGGTACCAGTCGATACCGGGGCTAACGACGACGGTTTCCGAAGCAGGATCAATGGCGAACGGCTGCCCTAACTTCACGTCGATGCCGCTGGCCTGAAGGTCTGCCTGCCGCTGGCGCAGGCCGGGATTATCGCGCTCGTCGCTGGCATAGGTGGGTTTATTTTGGAACGAGAGGAGGCGCGCCGCCGCCATGCCCGACTTGCCCAAGCCCAACACCTGTACCTGCACGACACCCTTCCCAGTTACAATCCGTTACACCCGTGCCAATTACCCTATCAGCCCGCGCGATCGCCTACAATTCTCGATCCCACAGGCTTAGGAGGAGTGAGGCGATCGCCCGTGAATCCAGCTTTGCCTTCTCATTACGACCCCGTTGCTTCTAACTCTGCTGCTCCTGACCCCGCTGTCAGTAAAGCCGAACTGCGCCGCCACTTTCGCCGCGTTCGCGATCGCCTCGATACGGTCGCCCTCAGCCAGCAGCTCTGCGACCGGCTCGCGCGCTGGAATCGGTTGCAGCGATCGCAGGTAATTCTGGCCTACTATCCCCACAACTCGGAACTCAGCTTACTCCCTCTGATGCAGCTTTGGCAGGGAAAGATCTGGGGACTGCCCCGCTGTTTGCCAAAGGGACAACTGGCGTGGCACGAATATCGCCCCGCGCGCGATCGCCTCGCCCCTGGAAAGTTCGGCATTCACGAACCGTCTGCATCAGCTCCTAGAGTCAATCTCGATCGCGTGGATGCCGTGTTGGTGCCTGCACTGGCATGCGATTGCCAAGGCTATCGGCTGGGATATGGAGGAGGGTACTACGACCGGCTTTTGGG
>JBCBTL010000141.1:0-6602 GCA_039818705.1 Cyanobacteria bacterium J06639_1 | reverse complement strand
GCCCGTCTGCATCGGGTACTGTAGTCAATTCCTTCAACCCACTACTGCTACCTTCGCGACTTAATTCTTGCTATCGCCTCAGTTTGCAGCGCTGCGGTTAAACGCGATAATGCTTGACGTACTGCTGCCGCGCTATTTATGGCTAGTCTTCAGGAAGAAATTCAACGCTTGCGGGACTTGTTGCCCGCGTCTTTGCGCCCGCTGCTGACGATTGAAGCCATGTCCTACGGCGCGCCCGAAGGCGATCGCCTGTTGCGCATCAAACCCCGTCCCCCCTGGCAGCCTACGGGAACGATGCAAATCGACTTCTCCCGCTGGGCGAGCATTCCGCAACCGCAACGGGATCTGTTATTTTTGCGCGAAGCAGGTTGGTTTGACGGTCGTAACTGGCTGCAACCGGGTTTATATCAAGGCTTAGCCGTCTCGGGGGCGCTCGCCACGGTGTTGGAGTTGACTCTACAGAACCCGCTGTCGGTGGTTTTGGCGAGCGGCGTAACGGGACTGGCCGTGCGGCAAATCTGGACGAATATCAACAGCGATACAGCGCAATTTGATGCGGATGAATTCGCGCTGCGTCGCGCTCAATATCGAGGCTACGATCGCCGTTCTGCCGCCCGACATCTGGTGATGGCGCTGGAAAACGTACAGCGAGTGGATAAAAGCGACGTGCAGGTGGTGATGCGGCTGCAGCGGTTGAAGGCGATCGCCTCAACTTAAAGCGCTGGGCGATACTGCGCGATCGCGCAGCCGTCGAACTGGCAGAGTATCCGTCTTGCTTGCCACAATGGGCGCGGGCATCGCACGTGGAGAAGTCAGGTCTATGTCTCAGTTCGAACTGCATTCTCCCTACGAGCCGATGGGAGATCAGCCAAAAGCGATCGCGACGATGGTCGATAATATTGGGGCTGGCGTTCGCCATCAAACCCTGCTGGGTGCAACGGGAACGGGCAAGACTTTCTCGATCGCGAAAACCATTGAAAAAGTCAACAAGCCAACGCTAGTTTTGGCTCACAATAAAACCTTAGCGGCTCAGCTTTGCAACGAAATGCGGCAGCTATTTCCGAATAACGCCGTGGAATATTTTGTCAGCTATTACGATTACTATCAGCCCGAAGCTTACGTCCCCGTTACAGATACCTACATCGCGAAATCATCGTCGATTAATGAAGAGATCGATATGTTGCGGCACTCTGCCACGCGATCGCTATTCGAGCGCCGCGACGTGATCGTGGTCGCCTCGGTAAGCTGCATTTACGGCTTGGGGATGCCGGAAGAATATTTGAAAGCGTCAATCGCGTTTGAAATGGGTCAGACGCTCGACCAACGAAAACTACTTCGAGATCTGTCTTCGGTTCAATACGAGCGCAACGACCTCGAACTGACGCGGGGTAAGTTTCGCGTTAAAGGTGATGTGCTAGAAGTCGTGCCAGCTTATGAAGATCGCATTATTCGAGTGGAATTTTTTGGCGATGAAATCGACGCGATTCGGCTTGTCGATCCGGTCACTGGAGAAATCCTGCAAAGTTTGTCTGCCACGCGACTGTATCCAGCTCGACACTTCGTGACCCCAGAAGAACAGCTTGAGACTGCCATTCAGAAGATTGCAGACGAGCTGGAAGAACAGCTCGAACATTTGCGCTCTGAAGGTAAATTACTCGAAGCTCAAAGACTAGAGCAGCGCACGCATTACGACTTAGAAATGCTGCGGGAGGTGGGCTATTGCAATGGCGTGGAAAACTATTCGCGACACCTGACCGGGCGGGAAGAGGGCGAGCCGCCTTCGTGTTTAGTGGATTATTTTCCCGATGACGACTGGCTGCTGGTAGTTGACGAGTCTCACGTCACGATTCCACAGGTGCGGGGGATGTACAACGGCGATCGCGCCCGCAAACAGGTCTTGGTCGATCACGGATTTCGCCTTCCTAGCGCTAGGGACAATCGCCCCCTCAAAGCTGAAGAATTCTGGAGCCGGATCGACCAAGTGATCTACGTTTCGGCGACTCCTGGCGAGCGCGAGTTAGAACTATCTGGAGCCGAACTCACCGCAGACAAAGTTTACGTTTCCGGTACGGGTCAGGTGGTCGAACAGGTCATTCGTCCGACGGGCGTGGTCGATCCAGAAGTCTTCGTGCGTCCTACTGCCGGACAGGTGGATAACCTGCTGGACGAGCTGATCGATCGCATCGATCGCAACGAACGCGCTTTGATCACGACGCTGACCAAGCGGATGGCCGAAGATTTAACTGAATATTTGCAAGAACGGGGAGTGCGGGTGCGCTATTTACACTCTGATATCAACTCGATCGAACGCATTGAAATCCTGCAAGATTTGCGAGAAGGTGCATTTGATGTTTTGGTCGGCGTGAACCTTTTGCGAGAAGGATTAGATCTGCCAGAAGTGTCCCTCGTCGCAATTATGGACGCGGACAAAGAAGGCTTTTTGCGAGCAGAGCGATCGCTCATTCAAACCATCGGGCGGGCTGCTCGCAACATTCGCGGTCAGGTGATCATGTATGCCGATAATTTAACTGGAAGCATGGAACGAGCGATCGCGGAAACCGAGCGTCGTCGCTCTATTCAACTGGAATACAACCGCGAGCACGGCATCACTCCCAAGCCGATTATCAAAAAGTCCAGCAACGCCATTTTGTCGTTCCTGTCGATATCTCGGAAGTTGAGCGATCGCGAACTCGACACCGCCTTCGAGCAGTCCGACCAAATCCCGCTAGAAGACATTCCCGAATTGATTCAGCAATTGGAGCTGAAGATGAAAGGGGCTGCCAAAGACCTCGATTTTGAAACTGCCGCCGACTATCGCGACAAAATCAAGAAATTGCGGCAACGCCTGCTCGGCCAACCCTCCGAATCTTCGACGTAACTCACTTTCCCGGACGACCTGTGGCAACTCCTCTACGCGACTTGAGCTATCGCTATCCTTGGCTCTATCAGGCGATCGCCAAAACTACGGCGCTCGCCGTGGGCGGTCACGCTCGCTTCCACCGCCTGCCGCTGCAAGGTCTTGATATTCAAAAAAGCGATCGCCTTCTCGACCTCTGCTGCGGGCGCGGCGAAGCGACAGAAGTCTTGCTGACCTATTCGGATAGCGTGACGGGACTCGATGCCTCTCCAAAGGCGATCGCCTTTGCCCGAAAAAGCGTTCCTGATGCTACTTATGTCGAGGGCTGGGCGCAGGACCTTCCATTCGAGTCGGAGCAGTTCGACATCGTGCATTCCAGTGCTGCCATGCACGAAATGACGGCTGAAGTACTGACCCAGATTTTCAAAGAAGCCTTTCGGGTGCTCGCACCGGGAGGCACGTTCGCGATCGTCGATTTTCACCGTCCGACCAATCTCCTCATGTGGCCGGGGTTGGCTGCATTTTTATGGATGTTCGAGACCGAAACGTCGTGGCGAATGCTGGGCGAAGATTTGCCCGACCAGTTGAGGGCGATCGGGTTTGCAAGCATAGAGCAAACCCTTCACGCGGGCGGAAGTTTGCAAGTCATTCAGGCACGCAAACCAGACTAAACCCGAGGTGTTCGAGCCGCTCGGACGCACTGAATTTTGACGCGATCGCCACTTTCTCCTTCTCCCCACAGCTTCATAATGGGGACACTCCCTTCGCAGATCGATCTCATGCCTGTCCCTGCTGCTTTTCTGAACGCTCTGAGTCACGTCGTCCCCGCCGAAGCCGTCCTGACCGATGCGACCGCTCTAGAGCGCCTCTCGAAGGACTACTACTGGTACAGCCCGTGGCTGAAAGAGCAGTTGGACGACAAACGCGCCGATGTGGTCGTGCAATGCTCCGAAGAGCATCAGGTGGTTGAAGCCATTCGGCTGGCCTATCAGCACGGCGTTCCCGTTGTGCCGCGCGGGTTGGGCTCGGGGAATTACGGTCAGGCCGTTCCGTTATTCGGCGGCATGGTGCTGGATTTGAAGCCGATGAACCAGATTTTGGAGTTCAACAACGGCGGCGTGTTGGCTGAAGCCGGAGCGAAGCTGAACGAGATCGAAAAACAGGCACGCGATCGCCAACTAGAACTGCGCATGTATCCCAGTACGGTGTCGATGTCCACGCTGGGGGGCTTCATCGCGGGCGGAAGCTGCGGGGTGGGCAGCATCAATCACGGGGTTTTGCGCGATCGCGGCAACGTCCGCATGTTGCGCGTGGTTACGGCGAACGAAGACCCCAAAATTTTAGAGATGCGCGGCTCGGATATTGACAAGGTGCTGCACGCCTACGGCACGAACGGCATCATCACCGCGATCGACTTGCCGCTGACGCGCCGCACCGACTGGCAGCAACTGGCGATCGCGTTTCCCGAATTACGCATGGCGCACGATTTTGCTTGGGCGATCGCCATCAGCGAAGGCATTCACAAGCGCATGTTGGCCATCCTAGAACAACCCTTGATGGTCTTTCAAAAAGCCATCTCCGATATGGTCGATCCCGAGAAGCACTACGTTCTCACGCATATCGACCCCACCGACTTAGACGAAGTGAAACTGCTCGTTTCAGAACTCGGCGGCACGATCACGGGCGAATCGCCTCTTTACGAGCGGGGCCGCTCCATCCTCAGCGATGCCACCTGGAACCACACGACGCTGTGGGCGAAAAAGCACGACGATCGCTTTACGTACCTCCAGTGCGCGTTTGCGGGCGATCGCGAGAAAAGCTGGGAGCAACTCACCCATCTCAAATCGAAATTTGGCGATGACTGGCTGATGCACGTCGAAATGGTGCGATTCATGGGAGCGGTAAACTATTGGGCGCTACCCGTAATTACCTATCGAGATCGCCCTCAGCTCCAGGCCATCATGGACGAGTGCTACGCGATCGGCGTGGGCATCTCCAATCCCCACACTTATGTTTTGGAAGAAGGCGGCCACGACGCAGGCAATCCCGTTCAGCTCGCGTTCAAATACGAAGCCGATCCCACGGGAATCTTGAACCCCGGCAAAATGAAGCTGTTCGAGCAGCCCGCGCGAGTTTAGGACTTTCGATGTCGATAGAGATGCGAAGGCCTCCAGCGTTGCCATTGCTCGTGCGTTCGAACGTATGCGGGAGGCTCTAGCACGTGCAATTGCAACTCAGGATCGGTCAATAACTCTTCAACGAGTTCGTCATATTCCTCGCGATCGATGTGGAATGGCTTCCACGCGCAGCCCCCACTCATGCCAGCATCCACCTGCACAGTACCGTCTGGGTAGATGCCATCAACAGGGCCATACTGTCCGGGCCTACCGTGCATCAACAAGTCATTCAAAACGATCTGTGGCGGAATAACGTATAGCAATTCGTAAGGGATAGTCAGCAACAAGTCCTTCAATGTCCCTCGTTGCCACCGGCCTTTACAGTGCATTCCATAATATTTGAATCGTAGATTTCGCATGAACTTACTCTACCTAAACTACACGCTCAATCCATCCGGAAGCATAGAATGAATATCGAAAAAAATTTTAATTTTCAAGAGATATTTATCTCTGAAATCTGACGCGGCTCAGCGTACCCATGAGGCTGATAGCTGTTTCCGAATTCCCAAGCAGAAGCAAAAACATACAGCATAGTACTCCCTCGTTCAACCGTTGGACAGTCGATCGCGGCAAGGACAGGGTGAAGCCTGGCGGAACCTGATGTCACGGCTTCTCTCGGCGCTCTGCATCCGTCCATGATGTCAAAATATTGATTTTGATGTCGGATTCTTTCTCTCACTCAGACTTAACGACGACTTAAAGCGGGCTGTACGCGTTTCGATATAGGATGTCGTCATTGCCAAAGCGAAGCCATTTACAGGGGTTTTGGCTCGAAACGCTCTGTGACAGAGCGACTGTAGAAATCAGTGGAAAGTACGGTGATATTACGGCAAGTTTCTTGCACTTTCTGGGTTCATCGTGGTTGTACGCTCCGGTGGAGACTCGGCGATAGGCACGGCGATCGCCCGTTTGACTCAAAGCAATTGCGGCTAGCTCGGGGGCGATCGAGTATGGCGCTCATCTCCCAGTAGCGCTCGGATAGATCTCTTCGGATTTAGCTCGCTCGACAAATGATGTCTGTCTTTCGCTCGTTCGATTGCAGTCATCGAATGTGAGATTGAATAGTGAGTCGGGCGCGGGAGATTAGCGCGCGCTCAGTTCCAAGCTGAGTCATCACTCATCCATACGGATTTGCGCGAATGCTGCAAGGCTAGGCGCTGGAACGGCCTGCGCTTGCGGATCGAATAGACGAATGTCGTCATGCATGACGACATCACACTACTTTTTGCAGAGGTAACATCATGGTTGGAATAGCTCCCGCGAAGGCGCGCCCGATTACGCCTGTTGGAATTTTGGCGGCGCGGCTAGCAGCCCTGTGCGATCGCTCCGATGTGTCTGCTGAGATAGCAGCGGAGGTGCGATCGCTGTGGCGCTTGGCGGCTGACCTCGATCCCTACGTCTCGGACTGCACGACAGCAGAATCACCGGCATTGGCAGCGTTGGCTCGACGCACGGCAGCAGAAAATTGGGGCGATCGCTTTGGTTCCGGGGTTACGGTGAACCCTTTGGAACAGGATGTAGACGCAATATATAATCGGCCATGCCGTCCACGTTATGATGTCGGATGG
>JBCBTL010000140.1:0-6634 GCA_039818705.1 Cyanobacteria bacterium J06639_1 | reverse complement strand
TGGTGCTTTGGATAATTTCTGACACCTGCTGGAGACAGCGATCGCCTGCTTGATGGCCGTAGGTGTCGTTGTAGGACTTGTAAAAATCAATATCAATCAAAATCAGCGATAGCGACGTGTGATTGCGCGTCATCAGCTTCCACTGCTTTTGGATATACTCGTCAAACGTGCGGCGGTTCGCGAGCTGAGTCAGGCCGTCTACCGCAGCTAAGCGCCGTAGCTCGGCATTGGCGGTTTCCAACTGCTCCATCAGCTCGCGCTCGCGATCGATCCGCTGCCACAGCTCCGCCATCACCCAGTTCGAGTGAATCAAACGCCGCACTCGCTGCCGCAATACAGCCCAATGAATAGGCTTGGTAATGTAGTCTGTCGCCCCAGCTTCAAAGGCGCGATCGACCGAAGCGCGATCGTCGAGTACGGTAATCATCAAAATGGGGGGGCAGCGCTCCAAATACGCATCGCGCAAGCGCTGACAGCAGGTAAACCCGTCCACCTCGGGCATCACGGCATCGAGCAAAATCAGATTCGGCAGGCGCGCTTCACACAGGTCCAAACAGCGCGCCCCATTCTCGGCCTCGATAACCTCGAATCCCTCCTTTTCCATGGCTCGATAAACCATGCGGCGAATCGTAAACTCGTCGTCCACCACCATAATCAGCGGGGGGGCGGGGTAGGCATCGAGAGCGCTCATGACAGCCAACCAGCCACATCGCCCTGCAGCCAAGGTTGAACGCGCTGCCACTCCTGCTCGATGCGATCGCACAGGGTAGCGGCTCGGTCGGGGGACTGTTCCAGCTCCGTACACGCGCTGGCGAGGCGAACTGCTCCTATGCTGGCGCTCAGCGATCGCAAGGCGTGAGCAGCTCGCGCCACGTCATCATCGCCCCCAAGTTCGACGGCATGGCGAATCGACTGCAGTCGCGGCGGGATGTCGTGGAGAGCGTTACCTATCACTTCACGCACGAGGTCGTGATAGTCATCGCCGGCAATCTCGCGCAGGTCGGCCAACACTTGCAAATCGAGACTTGCTGCAGCCTCGGGCGGACAGGCGGTGGGGGCGGGGGCGGGTGAAGACTTGACGCGGGCGATCGCCGTTGAGGCAGGAAAGCGCTCCCGCGTGCAGCGCTGCAGCACTGTATCTAACGCGTGCAGTCGCAGCGGTTTTGCGATGTAGTCGTCCATACCGGCTCGCAAACACGCCTCGCGATCGCGCGGTGCGGCGTGGGCGGTCATGGCGATGATGTAGGGCTGATGAATGGCGTTCCCTAGCTGGCGAATGCGCCGCGTTGCTTCGAGACCGTCCATGGTCGGCATCTGTAAGTCCATGAAGGCGATGTCGTAGTCTGCAGTACGCAGGATGCGTAAGGCCTCTCGACCGTGTCCGGCCACGTCAGTTGCGTATCCCAAACACGCCAACATCTGCCGCGCCACCGTGCGGTTCACCGGTACGTCTTCCACCACGAGGACGCGCGGGGCATTAGGACGTAGTGCTACGGCTGGTCTGCCATCGTTGGGAAGCAGCGCTACGGCTGGGGGATGCGCGATCGCTCCTATGACTGCGTTGGAGATTACCGGGTTCGAGATGACTGGGCTCGAGATTATTGGGTTTGAGATGACTGGGTTTGAGACCGAGCGGGCTTGCGGTCGCGGTTGTTCGCCGACTGGTGTTGGGGAGAACTCTGGTGGAGGTTCGAACTCAGAAGTAGCGCGCCCGAGGGGAGATGTGGCGGATGGCGTGCTGTCTGCCACAGGGAACGGGATCTCGAAGTAGAACACTGAACCCTGTCCCATCTGGCTGCAAACTCCAATGCTGCCCCCCATACGCTCGCACAAGCGCTGAGAAATTGCCAGCCCTAAACCTGTCCCGCCGTAGCGGCGCGACATCGAGCCATCCGCCTGTTGAAATGCGGCAAAGACACGATCGAGGCGATCGCGGGAAATGCCAATGCCAGTGTCTCGGACGGCAAATCGAAATGACTGAGACTGTCCGGGTGTAGGGAACGGCTCGTGGCAGCAGGAGGAGCTTGCGAACGGCGCGCCAACCGCGACGGATAGCACCACCCGCCCCGCATCGGTAAATTTGATCGCGTTCGCCAGCAAATTGGTCAAGATTTGCCGCAGGCGTGGCGCGTCGCCGGTAATGCGATCGGGCACGCGCCGGGCGATCGTGACACCGATGCTCAGCCCCTTGGCCGCAGCTTGGGGAAACAACACGTCGAGGGTGGTGTCAATGCAGGCGCGTAGGGAAAAAGGCTGGCAGTTCAGCTCGAAGGGTTCCGATTCGATTTTGGAATAGTCGAGAATGTCGTCAATCAGGGCGAGCAGCGCGTCGCCGCTGCTGCAAATGGTTTTGAGCCCTTGCTGCTGCTGGCGATCGAGGGGGGTGGCCTGCAGCAGTTCGGCGGTGCCCAGCACGGCGTTGAGGGGGGTGCGAATTTCGTGGCTCATCATGGCGAGGAACTGCCCTTTCGCCTGGTTCGCTGCATCGGCCTGCTGCTTGGCGCGGGCGAGGGCTTGCGTTTTCGCGAGCTGTTCGTCGAGCAGGTGATGCTCTCGCTCCAGCAGCCGGGCCTGTTCGATCGCGATGCCAATTTGGGAGGCCACGGCTTCGAGCAGTTCGATCTCGGAGTCCGTCCAGTGACGCGGGCGATCGCACTGCTGGAGGGCAATCAGTCCGTTCGGCTGACCTTGGTGGGAGGTGCGAGCGCACATCAGCGCCCGAATGTCCCACGTCTGACATGCCTCGCGCATCGGATCGAGCAGAGGTGAAGTGCTGACATCATCAATGGCAATGGCGCGATCGGCGCGCAACACGGCTGTGGCCAGGGGAGTACCGACAACCGGCACGAACTCCCCCGCCTTCAGTAACGGGGGGCGACCGGGGGCGAGATATTCGGCCACGACCGGGAGGCTCGGGGTCGGGGTGGCAGTGTAGGCGTGCAGCAAACACCGGCTTCCCTGCAGGGCGCGTCCCAGTTCGGTGGCCGCCGTTTGAAAAATGCGATCGCTATCCAAACTCTCTCGAATCGCTCGGGTGATGCGGGCGATCGAGCGTACCCGATGCACTTGGCGTTCGAGCGCCATCTGTGCTTGCTTGAGGTGCGTGACATCCCGATAGCTAATCACGGCTCCCACCACTCGATCGCCGATTGCTTGGGGATGGGAGTGACGTTCGACGATCGTGCCGTCGAGCAATTCCAGCGTCGTGACGTGAACGGTTTGAAGCTGCCGATACGAA
The DNA here is from genome assembly GCA_039818705.1 of Cyanobacteria bacterium J06639_1. Lineage (GTDB taxonomy): Bacteria > Cyanobacteriota > Cyanobacteriia > Thermostichales > PCC-7336 > JBCBTL01. Next base: position 3,396 of record JBCBTL010000140.1, on the reverse strand, counting down.
GCGATCGCAGCTTCGATAAACTGCTCGGGCGATCGCATTTGCTGCTGTAGGTGAGCGATCAGGGCGCGATCGCTCTGCCCCTCTTGCAGGAGGTGGGCGGGAACGTGAAAGAGGTCGGCGTAGCGCTGATTCCACAGCACGATGCGCTCGTCTGGATCGACCACGACAATGCCGTCGGCAGTGGCTTCTAGCGTGGCCTGCAGCAGTGAGAGCGTCCGTTCGAGCTGTGCTTCCGCTCGCTTGCGCTCGGTAATGTCAACAACGGTGCCTTCGTAATAGAGCAGGGTTCCGTCGCGATCGCGGACTTCACGCGCGCTTTCGGAAATCCAAATCATGTCATCGCCGCGCCAAATGCGAGCTTCAAAATCCGTGACGCTGCCCGCGCGTTCGACCTGCGCCACGAAGTCAGCCCGCACCTGCGGATCGACGTAAAGCTGCGTGGCAATGTCGTCCACGGCCGCGATCAGCGCTTCGGGGGATGCGTACCCGTAGATGCGAGCGAGGGCGGGGTTGGCCGACAGATAGCGACCGGAAGCGGTGGATTGAAAAATTCCTTCGATCGCGTTGTTAAAAATGGCGCGGTATTTGGCTTCAGCTTGCCGTAGCGCCAGTTCTGCTTCTTTGCGCTCGGTGATATCTTCATAGGTGCCTAAAATCCCGACCACGGTACCGTGGTCATCGTGCAGCGGAATTTTATTGGTCTCGATCCAACTCTGACAGCCGTCTGTCCGCAGTTGCATTTCCACGATGCGGTACTGAGGAGTGTCGCGCACCATCACCTCGCGATCGCAATGGCGGTACCATTCTGCCTGCGCGAACGTCCAGGGCAGGTCGAAGTCTGTTTTTCCCGCAATCTCCTCGGGGGCGCTCAGCCCCGAAAGCTTCGCCTGAACCCGGTTGCAGCCGAGATAAACCGACTGGCGATCTTTCCAAAAAATCGCCTGCGGGATGTTGTCCATCACCACCTGCAAAAAGTGCTGGGATGCTCTCAGCTCGCGCTCGACCCGATCGCGCTTGTCCGCCTCCTCCTGCAAGGCGCGCGCGATCGCTCGTTCGCGCTCGTTCAGCCAGCGAGAACGGACTCTCGCACTCCACCACCGACTGCCCGCAAATCCCAGCCAGCCCAGTGCTGCCACGCCCCACGCGATCGCGCTGCTATCGAACAGCCATGCCACTCCCGAGTCGAACTGTGCCATCGCGCGGATCGCTTGCTAAGTATACGTTTCTACACAGTATCATTGACGTTCTACGCAAATGTGATACCCGCAACCGTCACTTGGCATTTGGCGTGCCGCAGTACCGGCGCTGACCGTCAGCCCTGGGCGAGTTCGGGGTCGATCGCTCCCCACCCGCCCCCACCCGGCGTGGCGATCGCCAGTACGTCTCCAGTCAGAACTTCAACGCGATCGCAGCCTTGCAGCTTTACGCGCGAGCCATCCTGCCGTTCGAGCCAGTTGTGCCCGACGGCTCCGGCTTCGCCACCCGCTAAGCCGGGAGGCGGCACCTGTCGGTGACTGGACAGTACCGAAACGGTCATGGGCGCGAGGAAGCGAATGCGTCGCAGCACCCCGTTGCCGCCCCAGTGCCGACCGCGCCCGCCGCTGTTGGCGCGGATCGAAAACGTTTCCAGTCGAACCGGAAAGCGCCATTCCAGCACCTCAGGATCGGTGAGGCGCGAATTGGTCATGTGGGTGTGAATGGCATCGGTGCCGTCGAAGCTGGTTCCTGCCCCCGACCCACCACACAGGGTTTCGTAATATTGATAGCGACGATCGCCAAACGTGACGTTGTTCATCGTGCCCTGCGATGCCGCCGCTACCCCCAGCGCTCCGTACAGCGCGTTCGCGATCGCCTGAGAGGTCTCGACATTGCCAGCTACCACCGCCGCCGGGTACTGCGGTGCAAGCAAACTACCCTCGGGAATGATGATGTCGAGCGGCTCCATACAGCCGTCGTTGAGGGGAATGTCATCCTGCACGAGCGTCCGAAACACGTAAAGAATCGCCGCTCGCGTGACGGCGCTGGGAGCATTGGCGTTGGTAGGTTGCTGCGGGGAGGTGCCGGAGAAATCAATGCGCGCGCTGCGCGCGATCGCGTCGAGTGTGACGGTGACAGCAATCTGGCTGCCGCTATCGAGCGAGTAGACGTAGGGGCGATCGCGTGCCCCTCGATTGCGGGCGAGTGATGCGATCGCCTGACGCACGCACGCCGCAGCATTGTCGCGAACGTGCTGCATGTAGGCGCACACCGTGGGCAAGCTGTAGCGATCGACCAACTGCCCCAAAAGACTCGCGCCCCGAGCGTTGGCGGCAATTTGGGCTTGCAAATCGGCCAAATTGCGATCGCAGTTGCGGGCGGGGTAGGGTGCGTCGGTCAACAGGCGGCGCAGTTCTGGCTCTCTCAAGTGACGGTTACGCACCAGCAAAAAACTGTCGATGACAATGCCTTCTTGGGCGAGGGAGGTGCTGTCTGCTGGCATCGAACCCGGCACGATGCCGCCAATATCGGCGTGGTGGCCTCGGGACGCGACGAAAAAGACGAGGCGATCGCCCTCGAACACCGGCGAGATGGCCGTGATGTCGGGAAGGTGGGTGCCGCCGTTGTAAGGGTTATTGAGAATGTAGACATCGCCGGGTTGCAGATCTCCCCCGCGATCGCGTAGCAAACAGCGGACGCTGTCTCCCATTGACCCGAGATGGACGGGAATGTGCGGGGCATTGGCAATCAAATTGCCGCGATCGTCGAACAGGGCGCAGGAAAAGTCCAACCGCTCTTTGATATTCACGGAAGCACTCGTATTTTGCAGAACGATGCCCATTTCCTCCGCAATCGAGCGAAAGCGATAGTTGAACATCTCCAACTGCACGGGATCGGGAGCAGTTGTGACAGTGTTATCCGTTGCTGATGCAGCGCTAACGGGGCGAGCCTCGCTGGGGCACGCCTCGATCGCGTCCTCGTGCGGCACTCGACTCAGCACGAGATGAAGTCGCGAAGTCACCTCTGCTTCCCACCCAGGCGCGATCGCGTTCGTGCCCGTGGCTTCAACAATCAGAGCGGGGCCGGTCATGCGATCGCCGGGCACCAGTTGGTCTCGCTCGTAGACGGGAGTCTCGCGCCAAGTGCCGGACGCATAAGTGCGAACGCGCGCTGCGGGCTGGAGCGGAGACTGGCGCACTTTGTTGCACTCCGGTTCTCCCGCAACCTCGCCGGTACCGATCGCTTCAACGGCGATCGCCGCCACAATTAACGCTCGCTCGGGAGCGACTACGCCGTACTGCTGGAGGTGAAGCTGCTCGAACTGCGATCGCAAACTCGTCACGTCTCCCCATGTCGCCGCCAGCGTGGAATCAGAGCCTACGTAGCGCAACTGAGCTTGAACCGAAAACCGAACGCGAT
>JBCBTL010000139.1:0-6647 GCA_039818705.1 Cyanobacteria bacterium J06639_1 | reverse complement strand
ATCAATGCAGAGCCGCCGGTGACCATTCAGACTGGAACCATAACTCAAGTGGATGGAGAAGATGTTGCTCTGTACTCGCTACCATTTGGTTCCGCTCAGGTAGCAATTACCGAGGGTACGACTATTTCAATAGATGGACTGGCAGATGAGACTGTCGAGTTTATCGGTACTCGTGATGGTCAAGTAGAAACGCTTCCATTCGAGTAGGCTCCAAGCTGAGTGATGCGATGCAGACCTTGATTTGTCTCCGAAATGGATGATGGTCGGAGTCTGCATCTGTATTGAGCACCTCAAAGCGTTTCTTCTTTCCAGTTCTGTGTGGTAGTTTCTGTTAGATGCAGACGTAGTATCCTAGGGTTCGAGTGTAATTTACTACGAATGCATTGATGTTCTTTTTAGAGTCACACAAGTTCTAATTGTCGCGTAGGAGGTTCTTCGACACATGTTGTTTAGAAAGGCACTAGTAACTATTGGGCTTTCTGCAGTTGTTGGGGCTGCTTCTTTAGGGCTGATGTCAGCCTTGTCTAGAACAACTTATGCGAGTGATCGCGGTGTCAGGCTCTACTATGAGGGCACAGCTACAGAAGTTGATTTGATCGATGGCGGCATCGCTCTGGCTATCGCCCTGTTGAGGCAGGGTGGTAATGCGAACCCCGACACGACTCAGATTCAAACTCAGGCCAACGCTATCCTGCAAGGAACTGGTCTGACTGTTCAAGCATCTGATATTACTGGCACCCCCAATCAGGATCCATTGTCCGTATCTGACTTTGATGGCAATGGAACTCCTGGCGAGTTGGTTGATGCTGTTCTGCTTTTGGCTCAAGCTCTTCTAATTCAGGGCGGTAATGCGAACCCTAACCAAGCAGCAATCATCACGCAAGCGGATGCACTCCTGCAGGGAACTGGTTTGCCTACCCCCACCATTGCCGATGGTGCCGATAGGGCTGGTTCTGGTGCCCCTCCCTTTGGGGAAGAAGCCATTGCATTGAGTGCCCCAGTTCCAGCAGGCTTGGCTGGTGAGATTCGTATTGAAGTTGCTGCAAACGAAAACTTGCCCGCGCCTGGACAAGGATTCACATTACCTTCAGCCGAAGCTGGAGCCGAGCCTGCCAGATTCGTCAGAATCATTACGCTCGAACTGGAGGGGCAGGACACGGCCATTTTTGCTGCAGCACTTGAAAACGACAAGGCAACGGCACTCAACCTCGACACTACGGTGCCGGAGAATGACAAGCCCTCTGCATTCAAGCGGATTGCTGGATTCGAGAGTGTTTCCATCCCCGGTGTCGAGGCTGGCGGCTCCAAAATTCGCGTGGTTCAAAACGGTACTGCACCGAACACGCCTCCGCTGGCAGAAGCCAACTAACGTCCTCAGTTTTTAGAAACTCGTCATAGCAGCAGAGGTGGTTTTGATACTGCCTCTGTTTTTTTACATCTCATCGAGAGGCGATCGCCTAGGATATTAAGGCTGCTTTGCAGCAGACTGTTTTTCGTTTGCGTGCTATGCAACTCAACCGCATTTTGGCCTCTTTGTTAGTCGCGTTGTGCCTGATGGCGGTCGTCATTGGTGGCAACCAGCCGTCTGGGTTGGAGAGTCCGGTATCGCGGCCTGCGACCGATCCGCTCGTGGCGGGTGTCGGCCGCGAGCGCATTGCGGTGGTCAGCCTTCAGGGAGCGATCGACAGCAGCGGAGGCGGACTAGCACCGACAGGAGCTTTAGCCATCCGCAATCAACTGCGGCGGTTGGCTGAGGATGCGAACGTCAAAGGCGTGTTGTTGCAAATCAACAGCGGCGGCGGCACGGTCGGAGCGAGTCAAGAACTTTACCGAGCCGTTGAAGCCGTGCGGAATGAAAAACCCATCGTGGCGACAGTTCAGGATGTCGCGGCCAGTGGCGCGTATTACGCAGCGAGTGCGACCAATGCGATCCTGGCGAATCCTGGCAGCCTGGTGGGCAGCATTGGTGTAATCATCCAAGGGATTACAGCCACGGAACTGCTGGACGAAATTGGTGTCGAAGCGGCGACTATCAAAACGGGACAGTACAAGGATATTCTGTCGCCGTTTCGCCCTTTATCTGAGGCCGATCGCGATTTACTCCAAGCTTTGGTGCAGGACACTTACGAGCAGTTCGTGAGTGACGTGGCGGACGGGCGGCAAGTGGTGTCCGAAGAGGCCATGGATATTTTGGGTGAAGCGGCTGTCACCCGTCGCAAAGCCATGACGGTCGATGCCGTTCGAGCGTTAGCTGACGGACGGATTTTATCGGGGCGGCAAGCGTTTGAGGCTGGGTTGGTGGACGAACTCGGCGGGCAGGAGGAGGCGATCGCCACCCTCAAGCAATGGATTGGCGATGAAGATATTGCAGTGGAGGGCGATCGCCTTAACTTCGATACTTTCTGGCGCATTTTGCAGTCAGGAGCGCCCTCGCTCGCAGGGTGGCAGGAGTCGAGCGTCTTTCAGCTCGCACTCGATCGCCTGACCCATGCGGTTGGGAATCCGGCCTTGTCGTTGAGAGCCGAGGCGGACGTTCCCTTACGGTGGGAAAGTCTTGGCGGACGGGCGATCGCGGGTCAGTGAATGAGGCGATCGGAACGCTGCTGAAGCTCTACATTCCTCTAATTGGATTTGTCGGATTAGGGGTGGCAGCGCAGCGAATGATGAGCGATCGCTGGCGGCAGCGGATCGGCCCGCAAGCACTCGGTCGTTTTTTGTATTGGATTGGAATTCCGATTAGTTTAGTTGGCTTTCTGCGGGGAGCTGACCTGTCGGGGGCTGTGTGGGCGGCTCCTGCTTGTGCTTGGGGGGCGATTCTATTGGCATGGGGGCTGTCGCGCGCTTGGCTGCGATTGCGCGATCGAGAGGGGCTTTCGCTGCCTCAGCAAGGGAGTTTTCAAATTGCTTCCATGCTGGGCAATACCGGGTACGTCGGATATCCGATTTGTTTGGCGGTGGGGGGAACGACGTATTTTGCCTGGGCACTGTTTTACGACATTTTGGGGACGGCGTTCGGGTCGTTTGGACTGGGGGTGTGGGTGGCCGGACGATGCGGGCGCAACTCGCATCTATCGCAAGGGCAGGTACTCAAACAAATGCTGACCATTCCTGCGCTGTGGGGATTTGCAGTGGGAATGGCAACGCGTACGGTGGAGCTGCCGATCGCGCTAGATTCCATCCTGCTGGGGTTCGCGTGGAGTATGGTACCCCTCAGCCTGATCGCGATGGGGATGCGACTGGCTCAGTTGCGCTCCTGGCAGGGATTGCAGAAAAGTTGGGCGGCTATTTCAATCAAGATTCTGGCCGTGCCGATAAGCATTGGGGCGATCGCTCACCTGTTGCCTTTACCGCCTATGGGAAGCTTGCTGATCGCGCTGCAAGCAGGAATGCCCTCTGCGTTTTCGACGTTAGTGCTGGCTGAAGAGTTTGGCCTCGATCGCGAGATGACGGTAGCGGCGATCGCGGGCAGCTCTTTGTTAGTGCTATTGACGCTTCCTATCTGGCTGCTGCTGTGGGGGCAGGGAGCTATCTCAGGCTAGCCGGGGCAGCGACCCAACTCAATAAGCGAGAGCAGACAGCGTCTCTTGCAAATAGTCGTGGACGAGAGCATCGCGTTCGGCAGGATTGGCGACGGTCTTCGATTTGGATTGCAGCCACTCCTGAAAACCCGAGCTTTCAGCGATCGCCTGACGCAGAGCGTTCCAGACGGTGGAGGGGGAACTGGAGGAGGTGGAGAGATTCATCGCAAGTGATTTCATGCAAACCCTGCGCTCACAAGGTAACGCAGAATGCCGATTCCTCCAATGAGCGATCGCGCAGCAAATCTTCAAAAATCTTTGTCTCCAGGCGACCCAGTAAGATGAGATGGCGATCTGCTCGGCCTTGCAATGTTTTCAGACCTCGATCCCGCTCTGTATTTCGATTGCAGTGCTACCACTCCGCCGCGCCCAGAAGCGATCGCGGCTGTCATGCAAGCCATGCAGTCGGAGTGGGGCAATCCATCGAGCTTGCACCTGTGGGGTCAGCGAGCGGCCACGATGGTGGAAATTGCGCGGCAGCAGGTGGCGAGCGCGATCGGGGCGCAAAGCGATCGCGTGACGTTCACCTCGGGCGGCACGGAAGCCGATAATTTAGCCGTGATGGGCATTGCACGACGATATGTTCGCCCTCAGCATTTGATTATTTCCAGCGTCGAACATGCCGCAATTGAAAATACGGCGCGGCGATTGGAGGGCGACGGCTGGAGCGTGACGCGGTTGCCTGTTTCAGCCGAGGGAAGGGTTGACCCCGATACGTTGACTGAGGCTTTACAGGACAATACGGTACTCGTTTCGGTCATTCACGCCCAGAGCGAGGTCGGTACGATTCAACCTATCGCCGAGCTGGGGGAGATCTGTCGGGCAGCGGGCGTGCCGTTTCATTCGGATGCCGTTCAGACCGTGGGGCGCATTCCGATTGACGTGACGGCGCTACCCGTCGATCTGCTCTCGCTCTCCAGTCACAAAATCTATGGCCCTCAGGGGGCAGGGGCGCTTTACGTTCGTCCCGACCTCGAATTGCTGCCCAGAGCGCTGGGGGGGAAACAAGAAAATCAGCTTCGGGCGGGAACGCAAGCCGTACCGGCGATCGCCGGTTTCGGCATTGCGGCTCAACTCGTCTGCGAGGAGATTCGCACTGAGACGGCCCGCTTGCGATCGCTCCAAAAACGCTTAGCTGAAGCTCTGGCTGATATTCCCGAACTGGCGCTGACGGGCGCCCGAAATTTAGAGGAACGATTGCCCCATCATCTGAGTTACGTGGTTGGCGATCGCACGGGCGAATGGCTAGTGCTGCAACTAAGCCAGCAGGGCATGGCAATTAGCTCCGGTTCGGCATGCAATAGCGGTCAATTGACCCCCAGCCGAGTATTGGTGGCGATGGGGTGCGAACCCGAACGGGCATTGGGGGCAATTCGGCTGACATTAGGACGGCATTCGACAGAAGAGGGATGCGATCGCCTAGCCGCAGCCATCCGCACGATTCTGAGTCGAGAAGTGCTCTCTGCGACGGCGGTCTGATGACTCCTCAATAAGAGCGGGCGAGCACGTCGAGTTTGCTCCAGGCAAGCATCCAGCGATTCAGCCGCTATTTCAACAGCCAATCGAAGTGTTGGGGCAGCAAATCGTCCAAACGGTACTTTTTGAGAATGGTTTCGCGGGCTCGGGTGCGCATGTCGGCCATGCGATCGGGATGGTCGAGGACTTCTTCAACGCGATCGGCAATCTCAGGAGGCGAAAAGAAATCGACCAGCAAGCCATTTTTGCCATCCTCGATCATTTCTCGCACCGGAGCCGTGTCCGACCCCACGACTGCACAGCCCATCGACAGGGCTTCCATCATCGACCACGACAGCACGAACGGTCGGGTGAGATAGACGTGAACGGAGGAAGCTTGCATCACTGTGCGATAGTCGGCATAGGGCAACGGCCCGGTGAAATGTACGCGCGACATATCCAGCGGCACTTTTTCGAGCATGTGCTGCTTGTAGGTTTGACCGTCGGGAAGCTGCTTGCCGTACGCCACGCGATCTTCCCCCACGATCGCGACGTGGACGTGCGGCCGCCGCTCCAGCAACAGTCCGATCGCCTCGATAAACTGCGGAAAGCCGCGATAGGGTTCCATCCCGCGCGCCACGTACGTCACGAGTTCGTCTACGTGCGATAGATCGAGTTCGCGATCGGGCAAAACTAGCTTGGCACCCGGATCGGGACTGAAATACTCAGTGTCGATGCCATCGTGACGCACTGCGATCTTGTCGCGATATTCCTGGGGGAACTGGTCGCGCTGCCACAGGGTCGGGGACAGGCCGCGATCGCAACTGTACAAGTCCACCAAAATCGGAGCGTTTTTAATCCGAATCCGGGCTTCGTCGTCCAGATTGAGCGGCGATGCTGGATCGAAATCGGCATCGGAACCGTGGGCGCGATAGAACCACTCGAAATAGCAATTCAGGCGAGCTTTCGGAGCGACATCTTTGATAAACATGGTCGAGCCCCAGCCAGAATGACCGCAGACCACATCCGGGACGAACCCCTGCGATCGCAGTTTTTGCATCATTCGCACGACCCCCTGACCGTGCAGGACGGCATTCTCCAAATTGCGCACGTAATGATGGGTTTCAGGACGCGCCTCGCGATCGACCTCGTACAACACTTTGTGAACCCCCGCGAGCTGACCTTCTCGGCGCGTCGTGCCGAACACCACGGTATTCCGCTTATCTTTAGCGAGGATGCTAGCTGGAGTGCGAAATTGGGCGGGGAAATTCTGATGCAAAAACAAAATACGCATGGGAGAACGCTCTGGACGCAGTCAGCACTAGCATTATGCAAGGTAGGCTCGGTCGTCGAGACGATCGCGATCGCATGTCCCATCACGTCTCACCTTGCCATTGACATCGCGGCTTGGCGAAAACCTGGTCGTGGCTGAAGCGATCGCGCCGAGATGTCGCTATGATTTCCCCAGCCTGTAGTCGTAACTCTAGGAATACCAACTCGTGAGTGAAGTCCGCGACACCTTCGATCGCCTCGCCCAAGCCTTGAATGGGGTAGTTGTCGGTCAAACTGAGCTAGTTCGACAAGTGTTGGTAGCGCTGCTGGCGGGCGGACACG
>JBCBTL010000138.1:0-6656 GCA_039818705.1 Cyanobacteria bacterium J06639_1 | reverse complement strand
GTATCAACGGGCGACAAACGCCACGGTAGATGCATTGGTTTGGGCTGATGTAAACTCGCTCGATTCACGCAGTCCGTTGTCACCCGCGATCGAACTTATCGGTGATGCAAGATCCTCCTCAGAAGTATTCGAGCCTCTTTTTCCTCTAACAGAAACACTCTCGAACGTTGAATTCAGGCTGCGAGTTCAAAGTCATATCGCAACGCAGTATGCATATCGAATGAATTACGAACTAGCTGTTGAAATCATCGAAAAACATTTGCCTGAAATAGCATCATTGGCAGAGGACGAGGCAAAAGCTTTTGCCCTAATGGGAAGTCTCCAAGCTATCAATGCTTTGAGATCGATGCCTTTCTCGCAGAAATCTAATTTCCCGGAACTACTCGAAGATATCTTGACGATTGGGGTAGAAATTGAAGAGTCCGATCCCCGCAGGGAGGTCATAACAGGCGTGGCGAGGAGCTACTTCCACCTGAGACGAAAAAAGCGAGCAGCCGAAATTTGCCAGCAGTATCCGTGCGGCAATTATCGAACCCACTATTAATCTCTGTAACTTTTGTAAAGTAATATGGACGTGGCTAGAGCGGTTGAGCGAGCGAGATTTTATGCGGCGCATTATTTTGATGACGGGCAAGGGCGGCGTGGGCAAAACGTCGATGGCGGCTGCTTCGGGGTGGCGCTGTGCCGAACTAGGCTACAAAACCTTAGTGCTGAGTACCGATCCCGCTCACTCGCTGGCTGATAGCTTCGAGCAACCGCTCGGACACGAGCCTGTAGAAGTGCGCCCCAACCTGTGGGGAGCCGAACTCGATGCCTTGATCGAGCTGGAGCAAAACTGGGGTTCGGTGAAAAGCTACATCACCGACGTGTTGCAGGCGCGCGGGCTAGACGGCGTTCAAGCAGAAGAGCTGGCCGTGCTGCCAGGGATGGACGAGATTTTTTCGCTGGTGCGGGTCAACCGCCATTACGACGAAGACGATTTCGACGTGCTGATTATCGACTCTGCCCCCACCGGAACGGCGCTGCGACTGCTCAGCCTACCCGACGTGTCCGGTTGGTACATGCGCAAGTTTTACAAGCCGATGCAGGGGATGGCGATGGTGCTGCGTCCCATCCTCGGCCCCGTAGTCAAGCAGTTCACGGGCATTCCCTCACCATCTAATGAAGTCCTGGACGCGCCCTACGAGTTCTACGAAAAGATCGAGCGACTGGAGCGCATCCTCACCAACAACACCATCACCACCGTGCGGCTGGTGACGAATCCGGAAAAGATGGTGCTGAAAGAGTCTCTACGCGCCCACGCCTACCTGAGCTTGTACAACGTGGCGACTGATATGGTGATCGCCAACCGCATCCTGCCGGATGAAGTGCAAGATCCCTATTTCGAGAAGTGGAAAGCAAAGCAGACGGTGTATCGCCAAGAAATTCGCGATAACTTTTCACCGCTGCCCGTGCACGAAGTGCCGCTTTATTCTTCTGAATTAGTCGGGTTCGAGGCGCTGGAGCGCTTGAAAAATACGCTGTGGGGCGATCGCGATCCGTCTGAAGTGCTCTACAAAGAGACCACCTTGTCTGTCATCAATGACAACGGCGAATATCGCTTGGATCTGTATCTCCCCGGCATCGAAAAACAGCAGGTAGAACTAACCAAAACGGGGGACGAACTCAACATCCGCATCGGCAACCACCGCCGTAACCTAGTGCTGCCGCAGTCGCTGGCATCGCTGACTCCTGCGGGGGCGAAGATGGAAGACGATCGCCTCAAAATCCGGTTCGCCGCATAGGGTAAGGGGCTTTGCCATGCCCGAGTCCGTTCGTATCAGTTTGTGCGCGATCGCCCGCGATGAAGCCGAGTCGCTCCCTCGCTGCCTGAATAGCGTCCGCGATTTCGTCGATGAAATGGTGGTGCTGGATACGGGATCTGTGGACGACACTGCCGCGATCGCTCGCGACTGCGGAGCCAAGGTCTTCTCGTTCGACTGGTGTGACGATTTCTCTGCTGCTCGCAACGCCAGTCTCAAGCACGCGAGCGGCGACTGGATTTTGGTACTGGATGCGGATGAAGTGTTCGTCCCGACGGTTGCACCCGCGATCGCAGATTTAATTCAGCAAGACGACTGCCTGGCCGTGACGGTTTTGCGTCGAGAAATTGGCGCAGACCAAGCGCCGTACTCGCAGGTTTCGAGACTCTTTCGCCGCCAGCCCGAGATTACATTTGCCCGAGCGTTCCACGAGACGATCGACGATAGCGTCCTCGCCCTGCTCGATCGCGAGCCTCACTGGACCGTCATCTCGCTCGATGAAGTGGCAATCGACCATTACGGCTACAGCGCCGACGCGATCGCCACTCGTCGCAAGAGCGATCGCGCCCGCCGCGCGATGGAATCCTGTTTAGCTGCCACTCCTGACGATGCCTATCTGTGCAGCAAGCTCGGTGGCTCGTATATCAGTTCTGAAGAATACGATCGCGCGATCGCTCTCCTCCGCAAAGGACTAGCACTATCCCCTACAGAACCTGCAATTACCTACGAACTGCACTTTCACCTCGGCCTCGCCTACCGACAGCAGCAGCAGTGGCAGCTTGCCGACGAGCATTATCAGCAGGCGATCGCTCAACCCGTTCCCGATATCGTCAAGCTGGGGGCTTATTTGAATTGGGGGTCATTGCGGCAGATAGGAGGCGATCCGGTAGGGGCGCAGCAGTTGTTCGAGCGGGCGATCGCCATTGCCCCCGACTTCGCGATGGCGCATTTCAATTTGGGTACGGCGCTGAAAGCTCAAAAGTTATGGACGCAGGCGATCGCGGCTTACGAACGAGCGATCGCTCTCAACCCCGATTACGCTGCCGCCCATCAGAACTTGGGAGTGGCGTGGATGAAGCTAGGGATCGTGCCGAAGAGTTTGGAGGCATTTCGGGGGGCGATCTCGATTTACGACCGTCAGGGATCGAAGGAAGGCGATCGCTTGCGGCGCAGCTTGGCCGAGATGGGATTTAAGGTTTGATCTACGGCGGTGTATTCTAAGACACACTATCGGCGAAAGTGTCGGGTGGTACGATGTGCCTGGTTTTGGGGCGGAAGCTGCAATGAGCGCGAATGTTTTAGTAGTCGAAGACGAGCCGTTAATCCGCGAAACCGTAGCGTTAGCGCTCGACGAGCAGGGCTATGCTGTCTTGCAATCGGGTGACGGCCAGCAAGCGTTGGAACTGGTGCATCAAAATCACGACCTCGACTTGTTAGTCCTCGACATCATGCTGCCCGGTCTCAACGGACTCGATTTGTGCCGCGTTCTGCGCAGCGAAGGAAATTCAGTGCCTATCCTCGTCCTCAGCGCCAAAGACACCGAAACCGATCGCGTCGTCGGCCTCGAATTGGGGGCAGATGATTATTTGACGAAGCCTTTCGGGATGCCCGAGTTGATTGCCCGCTGCCGAGCCATTTTGCGCCGCCAGCAGTTGCAGCAGCAGACCTCCGAAACCACCGCTCTCAGCTTCGGCGACTTGTGGATGCACCCGCAGGAATGTCGGGTGAAAGTGCGCGATGCCGAAGTGAACTTATCCCCCAAAGAGTTCCGCATTTTGGAACTGTTCATGCGCCACCCCCGCCGCGTTTGGTCGCGAGAGCAGCTACTCGACAAAGTGTGGGGGCCAGACTTCATCGGCGACAGCAAAACGGTAGACGTTCACATTCGCTGGCTGCGCGAAAAGCTCGAAGTCGATCCCAGCAGTCCCGAATTTCTAATTACCGTGCGCGGTTTCGGCTACCGGCTCGGCTGAAGCATCAAGTTTGCGGCTGCGGCGTATTGAGCGTCTCTGAAAACGATCGCAGCCCGTCGCGATACGTCTCCAACGAAGTCATGTAGCCGGAGTTGTGCAGTCCGGTAATTTCGAGAAACTCCTTCGGTTCGTTAGCGACTTCGTACAGGTTCAGGCCGTGTGAGAACGGAATGACCTCATCTTGCTGACTGTGAATGACCAACACGGGCGCAGAAACATTGGGCAGGCGATCGCGGCTCTGATATTTCGTCTTGAGTATCAGCTCGACCGGAATGTAAGGATAAATTTCGCGAGCGCGATCGCCGATCGACGTGAAAGTCGAAGCCATCACTAACCCTCCAGGGGCGTACTGCTCGGCCACATACGAGGCCACCCCACCCCCCAAAGACTCGCCGTAAACGACGATCTGTTCTGGCGCAATGCCGCGCGCTCCAGTGAGATAGTCCCAGGCCGCATCCGCATCGCGATAGGTGCCTGCTTCGCTGGGTTGCCCTTCGCTACTGCCGAATCCGCGATAGTCAAACGCCAGCGTCGCCAGCCCTAAACTGTGAAAGATCGCCAAATAATCGAGCCGACTGCTGATATTTCCGGCGTTGCCGTGGCAGAAAAGCAGTACCCGGTCGGAAGCGCGATCGCCTGCGGGAGCATCTACGAACCACGCCGAAATCGACACGTCATCCGAGGTCGTCAGCGTTACCGCTTCGTAGTCGAGGTTGATATCTTCGGGGGTCGTCGCAATCTCAGTTGAAGGTCGAAACACGAGCTGTGTTTGAGCGACATAAAGAAGTGTCAATAAAGCCACGTAGCCGAGCGCTGCCACCAACACCGCCGACCCCAGCCAAAACTTCACTGCGGACATCGCGCCAGATTCAACTCAAAACACTGCCGCCACGATAGCGCGATCGCGCCTCACCCCCAACCGCTTGCCTCTTCCAGACCGTCGTATTCTTCACCCCAAATGACTTGACCGCTCCGCAAGTAACCTCTTCCCGACGCTGAACCTGCGGTTACGGCGCGGGCTTTCGCCCGAAGAGAAGTTTGTCCCTGTTCCGCAAATCGATGACGACTGGATAAAGCCATGCATGTTCACTTCACGAGACTTCAGGCTGGGTTACCTATCGCCACCGCTGCCTATCCCCCCTGCAACGGCTTTGCTTGCTTGGCTCACTGGCCAACAGACGTGTGCTCACGCCCCAGCCCCAATAGCTCGATTTACGTACCCGCGCGCAGAGTACTGGACTACTGGCATCTAGCCTCCGAGCGAGCCACACTCAGCGCGTTTGCTCATTTCGTCCTGGCAACAGTTTACAACTGCTCGCCTGTAGCTCGCCTCCTATCCCTCCCGACACTGACCGCTGCGCGGTACAGTGCGCGCCTCTCGGAGACTTAAGGTGAACTCGTAGCCCTCCCCCTCCTTAATCGCTGTAGAGTCGAGATACGTGTGGGAAAACACAATTGTGAAAATCACTATCGGCATTGACGACAAACTGCTTTCGGACGCGAAGCACGTCACGGGTATAACCGATACCGCAGCATTGGTACGAGCAGGGGTCGAAGCTCTGCTCGTAAGAGAAAGTGCTCAGGGATTGATACAGCTTGCTGGTAGCGATAAAGAAGCTCGTCCTGCTCCCCGGTGGCGATCGCAGCGATGAACGCAAGTCCAGAATGCATTGAGATTCTAGATCTTTAACGCAATTGTCTCTCGATTATGTATCTCATTCAGGAACGACAATGCTGTTCGTCCACCCCATGTGGCACCACGAAAGCCAGCGCGTTGGCAAACAAAAATGTACGCCGCTCGGATACGCCCTGCACGTCATTGCTGAACTCATTGGCTGGGCTGGCGGACTGATGTTTTTCCTGGCGATCGCGAACCTCATCGTTGCAGCAATTGCGAACCGATTTCACGTCGCTCTGCTTGGCGTACTGCTGATGTCGCTCCTGCTTGGGGTCATCAGCGAAGGACTCTATCGCTTGTCTTGGTACTTAGCTCGCAGAAAGGGATTTTGCTTCGACTACGAGCGCTGCGAGGCCAGTTGGATAGAAGCAGGCCAGCAGCGCACGTATAAATATCCGAGCGAGCCGCAGAATCTAGACTGAGTCAGTTATCCAGCCAAAACGCGGCTGACTGTTGCGACACTGTCACCGGAGTTGAAGGAGTCGTAGCCCAACTCTGGCAGTGCCGCTTCGATCGCCGCGAAGGTCATTACGATATCGCGATCGCAGATGTACCCGAGGTGGCCGATGCGGAAGATTTTGCCTTTAAGACGGTTTTGTCCGGCGGCGGTGGCAATGCCGAAGCGCTTGTTGAGGATAGCGCGGAGCGCTTCTGCATCAACTCCTTCCGGTGCATTGATGGCTGTCACTGCCGGACTGCTGGAGGATTCAGGAGCTAGCAAGTCCAGACCCAACGCTTTCGCGCCAGCGCGGGTGGCGGCAGCGAGGCGATCGTGACGGGCGAACAGCGCGGGCAATCCCTCTTCGCGCATCGATTTCAGCGTGGCTTGCAGGGCGAAGACTAGGTTCACGGCTGGAGTGAAGGGAGTCGTATGCTTGGCGAGACTCTTCTTCGCCATCTCGAAGCTCCAATAGTATTTTGGTAGCTTCGATCGCTTGGTGGCCTCCATCGCCCGATCGCTAACGGCCACGAAGCCCAAGCCGGGAGGCATCATGTAGCCTTTTTGCGACCCCGACGCGACCAAATCCAAGCCCCATTCGTCCGTCGGCACGCTGGTGGCACCAACGCTAGTGACGGCATCGACGATGACGAGGGCTTCGCCGTGGGCTTTCAGAAGGCGGTGGATCACCGTGAAGTCGAGCATTAGTCCTCCCCTAGGCAGCGGACGGCCTGCTGTCCACCGATCCTGCGTCTCGTTCCGAG
>JBCBTL010000137.1:0-6668 GCA_039818705.1 Cyanobacteria bacterium J06639_1 | reverse complement strand
CGAGCCAGTTGACAGGGCGGACGACGGATTTGAAGACGGGTAGGGGATTGGAAATCGCGACGGTTTTCGGCAGAATTTCGCCAAAGATGAGCACCAGCAGGGTGGTAGAAGCTGTGGCGACGAGGGGGCCGAGGCTGTCGCCTAAGAGTTGAATGAACAGGCTGGTGGCGATCGCCGCCGAGCCGATGTTGACGATGTTGTTGCCCACCAGCAGCGTGGCAACGAAGCGGGTGCGCTGGGTTTTGAAGCGCTTGTAGATGGGCAGATCGCCGTCTTCTTCGACGATCGCCTGGAGCTTGAGATCGTCGATGGCGGTAATGGCCGACTCCGCTCCGGCAAACCCTGCGGAGAGAAAGACGCAGAGGGAAAACAGGAGGATGGGGCCGAGCGGGCTCATTGCAGGTCGATAAGAGTCTTCAGGGGATGTGGATGTGCGGCGCGAGGGAGTGGGGGCGTTCGAGGCCGTGGGATTCCATCAGGACGGTGTCGCTCATGATGCGAGCCGCCGACCCATCTGCCACAATGCTGCCATTGTCGAGCAAGATGACGCGATCGCACACTTCTAAAATCATCTCCAAGTCGTGAGACGAAACCAAGAGCGTTTCGCGACTGGCCTGTAAGAAGTGAATCAGGCGACGGCGGGAGCGCAGGTCTAGGTTGGCGCTGGGTTCGTCGTAGATCGCGAGGGGGGGACGCATGACGAGGACGGAGGCGATCGCTACCATGCGTTTTTCGCCACCGGACAGGTGATGAGACGGGCGATCAGCGAGGTGGATCAAATCCATCGCTTCGAGGGTGTCGCGGGTGCGGCGATCGACATCTTCGGCGGCTAAGCCCAGATTTTGCAGACCGAAAGCGACATCATCCCACACGCGGGCGGAAAAGAGTTGATCGCTGGGGTTTTGGAAAATCAGACCGACGCGGGGTTGAAACTGACCGGGTTCGACGTGCTGGCCGAAGATCTCGACGCTGCCCGTTTGGGGCGCGATCAGCCCGCAGATCGAGGTGAATAACGTGGTTTTGCCCGCACCGTTGGGGCCGATGAGGCCGACGCGCTCGCCTGCTGAGATCGTCAGGTCGATCGTGTCGAGGACGTTGGGGCGATCGGGATAAGAAAAGCAGAGCGATCGCGTTTGCAGAGCGGGGGGAAGTGCCGCCGGACTTTCAGCAAGTGGGAGGGCGCGTTCGACTCGCGATCGCTTCGATACAGCTGTCATCCTCAACCTCCAAATCCAAACTGAGAGAGCGATCGCAAATGCCATTCCAACGCGGCGATCGTTAGAGCCACGCACGCCACCCATACCGTCGCGCCGATATCGCGAAGCTGGGGAGACTGCAAGCGACTGACCGCCCGCGCCTGACCGTAGCCGCGCAGCACCATAGCTCGATACACCTGTTCTGACCGCTCGAAGCTGCGAATTAAGAGCGTCCCCGCCACCGATGCCAATACTGACAGGTGCTGCCAGCTAAAGCGATCGCCCTGCCAACCTCGCAATCTCATAGCCTGTCGCATTTGGATCAGCATGTTGCCCGTGTCGTCGAGATAGCGGTAGGACAGCAGCGTCATGTCAGCCAATATGCAGGGCAAACCGAGGGCGCGCATAGCCTCAATTAAAGTGGCAAACGGCATCGTGCCGAAGGCTATTAATCCCAGCGTCAGAATCGATACAAACCGACATGCGATCGGCAATATCGCGAAACATCCTTCCCGGTAAATCGCGATCGCGCCCCAACTCACCAGAGGCGTGCCCCCCGAAAGAAAGGGCAGCAATACCAACATGCTCAGCAAAAGCGTGCCGGGGAGACGGAGGCGATCGCGCCAAAATCGCCAGGGCAACCCCGACAGCGCGTACAGAGACAGGCTCACGAGTAGGAGGGCGGGAAGTAAGGCGAGCTGATGGACGAAGGCAAACGCAAAAATGAGCAGCGTAATGCCGACCAGCTTGGCACGCGGCTCCCAGCGGTGAATGGGGGAGTCGAGATGGCAGTGAGCGTCGAGAGCGGGGCGGCGGGCGACCATTAGGATTGCTCCAGCAGTTGCGGGCGGACTCGTTGCAAGAAAAGCACCAGAGCAGCGGTGAACGCCCCTTCGATCGCCATCACGGGGACGTGGGCGATCGTTAGGGTCAAAATGGCGGCGCGTTCGGTCGAGGCATCGAGAGATGTGGGAATGGTGGTTACCAGCAAACCAACGAAAATCGCGGCTGAGAGTCCTAGTCCGAATGCTCCCGAGGCAAACGCAGCCACGCCGAGGCCGACGCGCTCGTAGGCTTTGGGAAAAAGGCGGCGCAGTTGAAAAATGCGGTAGGCCAACAACGCCGGAATGCCCATCATGGCGGCATTCACTCCCAAAGTAGAGAGACCGCCGTGGTTGAACATGATGGCCTGAAAAAAGAGGCCGATGAGGATGGCGGGCATGGCGAAATAGCCCAGGATCGTTCCTAACAAGCCATTCAGAACTAGATGCACGCTAGCGGGCGGGACGGGGATGTGAATCCACGAGGCGACGAAGAAGGCCGCTGTTAGCAACGACGCGCGCGGGATCGCGGCTTGCGGGTTGGGCAAGCGATCGATCTGGCGCAGGGACAGCCAGGTGAGCGCTCCCGTAGTGGCGTATCCTCCCACGATGACTGGCAGCGGCAAAAAGCCGTCGGGAACGTGCATCAGCTCTCCTTCCGCGCGAAGAAGCAAGCTGTGCCAATGCAGCCCCATACCCCTGCCGCTGCCGTAAGCGCGATTTGAGCCGGAGAGAGTGACGGGCTGCTAGACGACAACGTTGCCGCGATCGCGCTAGGGTCGCCATCACTCGACGAGAACGCGGCGATCGCCTCTTCAGGAATGGTGACGATCGCGCCGTGCCCCGCCTGACGCACCTGTACGTCCCACGCGCCCGCGCGGGCGGGGTCGGGAATGAAACTGAACTCGCCGTTAGCGGTGGTTTGGCCTTGCAGCCAAGGTTCGGTGGGGTTGTCGGGGGCGAACACGGTCACTTGCGCCTCGGCCATCGGCTCGCCCGAGTCGAAGGCGGCGCGAATCGCGATCGCCTGAGTGGTTCGGTACTGCACCGACGAGCCGTGGGCGATCGCGCGGCTGGGAACCAAAGCGATCGCGAGGCAAGTCACGGAAAGAAAAGAGAACCAACGGAAACGCATGACGGACTTCACTAAAAGGGCAAAAAACAGTGAGTATCCGCTACGTGGCGATCGCGCAGTGTCCTTCACCGACGTGAGCAAGTCCGGCGATCGTGCTTTCGAGGGTGATGTAGTCTGCATCGGAGAGTTGAGCTTGTAGCTCGGACATCTCGATATCGAGACTCCTGCCCTCGGCTAGCGCCGCCAGCGGCCCGAACCCGAGTGCGTTTTGGTTCAGATAGTCATCGGCGGGTAACTCGGCATCGCCAAAAACGTGATCGAAGTGAAAGGTGGCTTCGACTTCTGCCGTTTCGCCCGCGCTGAGAAAGCCTTTGCGCTCGTCTCCCACGTAGTCGCCGCAGACGTAAGTTATCGGCAGATCGATACCGATGTTGAAGACGATCTCGCGATCGCCTTTTCGAGCGCGTCCGATGGCGGCGATCGTATTGCCCGCTGCAGGGCCGTCCGTTGCGGTCACCATTTGCCAACTGACAGCGTTGTAGCGACCTGCCGGAGCGCTGACGGTGGCGACTGCGGGAATGTCGGGAGCGGCGAGATCGACGGTGGTGGGTTCGGCGTGGGTGACCTGAACGTCAGACGCGATCGCTTCGTCATTATCGGCATCGAACGGGGGATCGGCCTGGTGAGCGGTCATGCCCGCGATCGAGGCGTAGAGATGGTCGAATTCCACCTCCCAGCCATCGACAGACACCAATCCTTCTCGGGCAAACGCTTCGCCGTTGGCGGCAAGCTTCAGCGTTCCGGTTTCAGACTGGGCGATCGCGCTGGGAATTGCGCCCCCAACCGCTAAACTTCCTGCGGTCAGCCCTGCTACCGCGAGGAGCGCCGCCGACAGCTTCGCGCCTCTGACTCCAAATGTTTCCATTCGCAAATGATTCGGATTTTTCACGAGCTAGTGCCTCGTATCGCAACCATGGCGATCGCAATTCCCCGAATCCAAATGTGATGACTGTGCCGACTGGAGCGGCAGTGCGAAGTCGGGGCGATCGCAAGACGCATACTGGCACAGAAAGAAGGGAATGGATATCCCCCCCAATGGCATCGAGATCGCGATTTTTCGACCCTAAGAAATGATAAAGATCGCGGATATTTTCAAGTTCTGTATCGAAAGACGGATGACGCACTCAAGAGATCGCTAGTTTCAGAAGTTATGCACGAATGGGACGCGCGCGATCGCTTGCAGATAGAACTTTGTATGCAAAATGTAACGATGCCTTGCGAAATATTTGAGCCAGCTTCGATCTTGGTTAAAAAATAAAGCTCCACCCGAATTCGAGTGGAGCCTGAGTTTTAGTTCGACTGAAGCATCGCGATCGCGATGCTTCAGTCGGGTTATTTCTCGGCGTGGGGAGACTGATAGTACACTCCAGACCCCGTATCAGAAACGAAGTGACAGGCCAAGACCGAACGATAGAAACTCCGCCAAATCGGTTCTTCTGACTTGCGATAGTAGCGTCCCAAAATGGGCTTAATCGCTTCCGTCGCCCGCTTTAAATTGTAGTGAGGGATACCCAAAAAGATGTGGTGAGCGACGTGAGTGCCGATGTTGTGGTGAATGTTGTTGAAAATGCCGTAGTCGCGATCGATCGTTGACAACGCGCCCTTAAGGAAAAACCAGTCTTTGCCGCGATACCAAGGAATGTCATCTTCGGTGTGGTGCAAAAACGTGACCAAATCCAACCAAATTACGAAGACGACGTAGGGGCCGATGTAATACTTCAGCAGGAACAGCCAGCCCCACTGGAAGGTCATCGCTGCCAACCCTGCAACCATCGCGATCCACAGTGCCGAACTGGTCAGCACGTCCCACTTTTCGTGGGGGCGAAACAGCGGGCTGTTCGGATTGAAGTGGGAGCCAGATTTACCAGGCGATCGCTTGAACAAATACAGCGGGTAGGCGAACAACAGCAGGTAAAACCGCATCAGTTTCTCGTACCAGGTCATCTCCTCGTACTTCGCCCGTCCGACGGGATACCAGCTTTCATCGTTCTCGATGCTGCCCGTGTTGGCGTGGTGGGTGCGGTGGCTGATGCGCCAGCCGTGGAAGGGAACCAAAATTACCGTGTGAGTAAGGTGACCGATAAAGTGATTCAGCTTTTTCGATCGCGAGAACGAGCCGTGACCGCAGTCGTGACCGACCACGAACAGCGCCCAAAACATCGTCCCCTGCGCGAACCAAAACAGCGGGAAGAACCACCAAGAGTCGATCGCCCCAGCGATCGCGTACAGCCCCGCCACGATGCCGAAATCGAGAGCGCAGAAGGCGAGCGATCGCCAGACGTTCGGCTCGAAGCAGTCGGCGGGGATGGCATCCCGCAGTTGCGAAATGGAGAAGGGTAAATCTGAAGCTCTAGAAGAGTGCCGTCTGACACCAGAACGCGAGGCAAAGTCAGGAGGCGAAAGAGGTGCAACAGTCACGAGAGTTCCAAGGCAACATCAAACAAATACGCGCCTACCCAGACGGCAGACTGAACTAGCAGCACCCACTGGCTCGCCCGCAGGCAACCCCCTCCAGTGGATGTCGCTTCCGAATAACAAGGATTCCCGCGCTCGGGCTAAACCCTAAAGCGCAAAAGCATACTTTACAAACCGAAACAATAGTACCGTATTGCGCGTCACCCCTGACTTAGGGGTGAGTGATTTTGCTCGACCACACTTTCACGTCTTGCAAGATGGCGGCATATCCAGCCGGATTAGGGTGCAAGCCGTCCGCACCAATCCGCGATCGTCTCCAGTCCGACCCGCGCGCCAGCCAGCGATCGAACAGGTCGAGATAGGGAATATCCAAATCGCGACAGATTTCTTTGGCCGCTTCTTTGTAGCGATACTGTTCGGCGTGGGAGTAGTAAAAGCACTCCAGAAACGGCATCCGGGATTCTTCGACGGGAACCGTGCCCACCATCCACACCGGACAGTGCTGGCGCGATCGCTCTAATAACTCGTGCAACGCAGCGCGATAGCGATCGAAGTCGGTGAAGTTTCTGCCGTCCGGCTTCCCCAGTCGCGCCGAGTCGTTCACTCCCACCGATAGCAACAACCCATCCGGGCGGCGGTTGCGCAGCTCGCCCCGACAGAGAAATTCCGTTTCCCAGCGCTGCAACACTTGCACCACGCCATCGCCACGCACGCCCAGGTTGTAAAGAATGGGGCCGGGGGTTTCGGGATTCATCCACTCGCGGCGCAACCGCTCTACCCAACCACCGCCTTCGGGGTCGCCGTAGCCGTAGATGAGGCTGTCTCCCATCGCGATCAGCTTGGGAGGTTGCAGGGCGCGATCGCGCAATCCCCCGCGCGCTCCCGACCCCAATGCCGTGGCAAAGCTCGATGCTGCTGCAAAAGATTCGGAAGCTAGGGGCGCGCTGAGCGTCATAGTGAAGTCTTGAAAGCGGGGTGGATAGCTCGTCTGAAGTTAACATTTGCAGTTATTTGTTTGCAAAACTTCGTTAAGCTCGGGGAGGAGCGATCGCGGCCAAGACATCGCGGCGACACAGAACGGGAGACGAAACGATGGCCTCG
>JBCBTL010000136.1:0-6674 GCA_039818705.1 Cyanobacteria bacterium J06639_1 | reverse complement strand
CGAGAGCGGGCTGGATGAGAGTCGATACGTGTTCGGCGCGATCGGCGGCGTAGAGCAAGAGTTCGGTTTCAATAGCGATCTCCTCCTGATGTAGCAGCAGATCCCGCAGTTTTTTGCCCAAAACGGTGCCACCGGGTTCGCGGGTGCCGAGGTGGGCATAGCCTAACTGAGTAAGGCGATCGAGCAATGCTGCTTGCAGCGTGGTTTTACCCGCACCTTCACCTCCTTCCAACGTCACGAACAGTCCGCGCGCTTTTGTCATTACTTTCTCCAATCCCTTGCCAACACTTGGATTTATTGAGGTAGCACTTGCGGCTGGATCGGGAAGGAATGACCGGGAGCGACAGCAAAGACCCCCGGTAGATTGGTTTTGATCACGTTTTGCAAAGTGATGTTGTTAATGTCGTCAACCAAAAGTTCGACGATGCGCTCTTGCAGCGCGGCAATGTTTTCATCGCGGGTGCTCCCCCTGAGGTCGGAGGCCAATCCGGGATACGCACCATAGAGCTGCAGGGCGAGCTTATCGGCCAGCGGCACCACCACCAGCGTCAAATTCGAGCCACCCAACTGCAAGCCGATACTTTCCGAACGGCGTTCCACACCCAGTGCCGCCAAGGCATTGGCAGTCTCGCGGGTGGGAATGGTGCAGGTGTCGAGCTTGAGAATCGGAACCGTTGATGCCGTCAACGCGGAAACGGTATCCACTGTGAGCAAGCTGAACGAAGGATAGCCGTTGTACTGAATGCAAAAGTTGCGCAATTCCGAGGGTACCTGCTCGGCTTGAATGGGGCGTTCGTCGTCGAATCCTCCTTCTGCCGTGTACACGTCTCTCATGGCGAAGCCCGAGAAAAACATGACCAAGGCGACGATGACGAGAATGCTGAGATTGGAAAACTTCAGCCAACTAGGTCGGGAGGATTCGCGCTCGGGATTGCTGCTGTAGCCGCTGCCATAACCACCGCCACCGCCGTAGCCTCCACTGCCTGAGTAGCTGCCACTATAACTACCAGTCGATCGCTCGTAAGTTCCAGGACGACGGCCAGTCGATCGCTCCCGAGTTTGGCGATCGCCTCTGCCGTACTCGTCGCCGTAGTCCGAGTCCTCGTAGCCTCGCGAACGCAGCGAGTCCAAAGCGGTCGAGCGGGGAGCTGACGCTCGCTCTGAAGACGATCGCCCTGAAGAGGTTGATGACTTTGAGGCAGGACGAGATGAAGACGGTCGCGGACGAGACGGGCGATCGCTGCGAGGTGTGGGGGGAGGCGCAGCGCTTTTGACTGGGTCGGGGCGACGGTCGTACGCGCGATCGGGGTCGCGACGGCTTTCGGACTCGCGGTTATCTGGATTGCGACGGTCGGAACTGCGGCTGTCAGGATTACGGCTATCGGGATTGCGATCGGAGTCGGAAAAGCTCATGAAGGATTATAAGTGCGACCGGACGACATGCCCTTTTCAACCAGGAACGCGATCGCTTCAAGGCGAGCGCAAGGGCTTTGTTTCATGGTACTCGGTCGCTGCAAGCCAGTCAGAGTAAGGCACTCGGCAGAACAGAGAAACATTAGGGTTGTTGGGCGATCGCGCATTCCACCACAGGTAGAAGTGGCCCCGAGGCCTCGCCGCCCGAAATCGAGAACTCGCTGTGACAGAGAATGACGCGATCGCTGCATCGTTGCAACAAATCTCGAACGACGCGGTGAAGTTGCTCGTCGAGGACGTCTTGAGTGCGATCGGCGCTCCAGGCATCTCCTTGCCAACTGCTGAGAAATAGGTAGGGATTTTTGAGGCGGAACGAGCCGAAACTGCTAAAGGCCGCGTTCCACAAGCTCGACCCTGCATCCAGCCAAAACTGCCAGCGATGCGCCTGATGGGTCAGCCGATATTGATAGGTCGTTCCCAATACGATTCCCGATCGCTCTAAATCGGTCGTATCCGGTTTTGCCGTGACGGTGCCCGCTGCCAACAGCTCGTAAAAACCTGCCGCCACTTCCGAACCCGACTGACCGAGTCGCTGCGCTACAGATTCATAGCGTTGTGCGGCATCTAACAACGCGCGATAGGCGATCGCATCTCGATAGGACAGCGACGATTCCAGCCAAAACTCCCGCACGGCGCGATCGAAAAACTCGGGAAGCGGCAGTGGCTCTTGCTGTTGCTGCTGGCGTACCCATCGCACGATCGCTTCGTAGGCTTGCGACGACTTTGCCCCCAATCGATAGCCCAGCAACGCCACTCCCAGTGCTTGTCCTTCGCTCGACTTGCTGTCTCCTCGGGCAGCGACGGAAAGTAACGACGGGCGATCGCTGCCCGGTCGGAAACACCAGTCGGCGATCGCGCCTGCCCGAACGGGATCGATTGCGGTTTGAGAGGCTGTCGCTAGCATGTCAGCCACGTCATCGGGAGTGAGCACGCCGCCACAGTTGGGATAAGCCAGGGCTGAGAGTACGAGGAGCGATCGCACCAGCGGAATCGTCCAGAGGGGTTTCGAGGTATCCAAACGTCGGACGGGAATCCCGGTTGATTTGCCGTCGAGGCCGGGAATCTTGGCTGCGGAAAACCAGCTTTCGAGTGCGTAGGCTGCAATGTCGTCGAGGCCTGGCCCCACGATCGCGATATCGGAAGCTTTCACCTCGCCACTGCTTACGGCGGCGATCGCCATATCCGCCACCGCCCGTAGCATCTCGCGCCGAGTCGTTTTTTCAATCGCCGCGATCGATTGCAACGCGATCTCATCTCCCCCCCACGTCGCCGTAGCGGGATCGGAGAGCATTAAATCGATCGCCGGCCAATCCCGGAAACAGCTTTGCGACTCTGGCAAGCTGACAATCTCGCACGTCCGCGCCAACCGCTCCAAGCGCTCGGGATCGGCACCGTATCCGAGTCTCACGGAGGCATCAGCATTGAATGAAAACGCTGCAGGTACGTTCTCTGCGAGCAACCACTCGAACGTCTCAGCCAGTACTGCCGGATATTCGTCGACATCGTCGGCCAGTACGGACTTGCAGCGCTGTAAAAATTGCTGGCGATACAGCGGATGCGGCAGCAGCACCTTGCCGTACAGCTCGGTCATCAAGCCGTAAGTCAGCAAGCCCTGATTGAGACAGCGATCGCGAAACCGCTGCGCCATCTCCCCCACCTGTTGCAGCATCAGCGGCGGCACTGGACTCGATTCCATACGTCCCTGCACCAAGCGATCGCCAATATCTTCTGTTGGCACGCCCGCCTGCGCGGCAATCTGGAGGTTATCGACGATTTGCCGGACGATGCGCGCTTGCGAATAGCCCTCCAACGCGATCGCCCCCGAGTCCAGCTCGCGCTCGAACAACCGCGTCGCAATTTCCTGCTCGTTCTCCGGTTTCAATACCAACGGGAAGCGAGCCAGCAATCCCATCTCCGCCTGCAACAGCGGCCAGTACAGCAGCACTTCGTTTTGAAAAAAACTGGTGGGAGTCCGCACAGCGATCGCCACTCGGTTCTTCGTTGCCTGCTGCAAGCGCTGTGACAGCGACACCCTCAACTCAGAGTTCGCGGCAAATGCAAAAATCGCGCGACTGTCTGCCCCGCGATCGACCCAGCTCGTAAAGCGATCGACCAACGCCGCCGTCTTACCGCTGCGAGCGTCACCCAAAACCCACAAAGCACGAAGAGCCGTACCCTGTTTAGAAGGTACCGCTCTCGAAAACGAAGTATCAGACATGAGGGAAATCAGCGCAGGAGTGGCAGCTCCTCAGTTATCCACCGCTAAGCCCACAACCAGCAACCTCACGCCGCACAGTCATTACTGACAGCTGACTGTTACTTATTGTCTGGCTGCTGTTGATTCTGTCCTTGCCCTTGTCCCTGACCCTGACCCTGCTGCTCCTGCTGGTCGCCAGAGGGACGTGAATTCCGACCGTAGCCGCGACCGCGTCGAGAAGATTTGCGAAACTTGCGAGCGTATTCTCGATTTCGTTGAGCTTTTTCTTTCTTGAAATTGCGGCGTTTCGCCATTGAGGAACCTCGCAAACAACCGTTCCGGTCCCCTCATGTCGGAGGGAGGAATAACCGTCAACCCAAGCCAGCGCTGCCATCGGACAAACCTCGAACCTCCGGGAAGCGCAGACTGAAGTATCGACGTACCGCGAGGCCAAAAATGACTTGGATTACTCAACATACCACAGCTCGCCCGAGCAATTGCCAATCCCGCAGCTCTCACTCTTCAGCTCAATACTCATCTCTATACGTAACTACACGCGGAACGGATCGAGGAGGCAGATCCCGCGATCGCCGCTGCTCGACGAGCTTCGCGATAACTCCGGTCGAATGTCGGTACCGTCCCGTTCGCCAATCGTATCTGCATCACATCTGTGATGTCTCGTTACAACCTGCGAGCAATGCTTATATTCCCGCGATCGCTCGAATTGTGTCGTAGAACTCAACGTAGTATCTTGGCAAGTATTCTTTACCTGCGTTTAGACTGGGTTTACTTCCCAGTGCATTGGTAACGTTTTTCGGTTCTCATTGTTCTTCAAAAGATCGACGTGTTCTTTGAGCGACACGTTCTTCGCTCGACCCGCGCGCTTCAGCCGAAACCGTCCCAATTTCATTGCGATCGCCCTAGCATGAGCCCTCTGACTGTCGTAAAAGACGCGATCTCGGTTGACCTCCCCGACTGGCTGCAAGCCTGCTGGGAATCTCCTGCGGGAGAAGCGATCGCCAGTTCGTCCCGCGCTTACGACCCGGACTCAGTCGATCTCATTCGGCGCGCGTTTGCTTTTGGCTATAACCTCCACGCCGACCAGAGACGCAAATCGGGCGAGCCGTACATCATTCATCCTATTCAAGTCGCCGGTCTGCTTTGGGATTTGGGCGGCGACGCGGCCATGGTCGCCTCGGGATTTCTCCACGACGTTGTGGAAGATACGGACATCACCCCCGAACAACTAGAAGCGGAGTTCGGCGCTGAAGTTCGCGAGCTGGTGGAAGGCGTTACCAAACTCTCGAAATTCAACTTCTCCAGCAAAACCGAACAGCAGGCCGAAAACTTCCGCCGCATGTTTTTGGCGATGGCGCAGGACATCCGCGTCATCGTCATCAAACTCGCCGATCGCCTGCACAACATGCGCACGCTGGAGCATTTACCTCCCGAAAAACAAAAGCGCATCGCCGACGAAACTAAAGCCATCTTCGCCCCCCTCGCCAATCGCCTGGGGATTTGGCATTTCAAGTGGGAGTTAGAAGATCTTTCTTTTAAATACCTAGATCAAGCCGCTTATCAACGCATCCGCGATCTCGTCGCCACCAAACGCACTCAGCGAGAAGCGCAAATTCAGTCGTTTATCGACATCCTGCGATCGCAATTAGCTGTTGAGGGTGTAGATGACGTAGAAATTCGCGGTCGTCCCAAACACCTGTTCAGCATCTTTCAAAAGATGCGGCGTCAAAACAAAGAGTTTCACGAAATCTACGACCTCGCTGCCGTCCGCATTATCGTCAATTCGCAGGCCGACTGCTACCGCGCGCTCGCAACCGTTCACAGCAATTTCCGTCCCATCCCCGGTCGCTTCAAAGACTTCATCGGCCTGCCCAAACCCAATCGCTATCAATCGCTTCACACGGCGGTCATCGGCCCTCAAGGTCGCCCCGTAGAAGTGCAAATCCGCACGTGGGAAATGCATCACGTCGCGGAATACGGAATTGCCGCCCACTGGAAGTACAAAGAGGTCGGCGCGTCCGTCCCCGCGCAGGGAGAAGACGATAAATTCGTGTGGCTGCGCCAACTGCTGGAATGGCAAGGGGACGTGAAAGACGCGCGCGAATATCTCGATAACGTGCGCGAAAATCTATTCGAGAGTGAGGTGTATGTCTTCACTCCCAAAGGCGATCTGATTTCTCTCCCGCAAGATGCCTGTCCGGTAGATTTTGCCTATCGCATTCATACCGAAGTGGGCAATCACTGTGCGGGCGGGCTCGTCAACGGCAAGATGGTCACGCTCGACACGCCACTGTCCAATGGCGACATCGTTGAAATCATCACTCAGAAAAACGCCCATCCCAGCCTCGACTGGGTGAATTTCGTTGCGACTGCCAGCGCCCGCAACCGGATTCGGCAGTGGTACAAGCGATCGCATCGGGAACAAAACATTGCGCGGGGTCGCCAACTGCTCGAACGCCGCCTCGGGAAAACTGGCCTGGAGGCTCTGCTCAAATCCGAGCGCATGCTCAAAGTAGCCGAACGGTTCAACTATCCTTGCACGGACGACCTGCTCGCAGGCATCGGCCACGGCGAAAACAGCGTCGCTTCCGTGGTGAACAAACTTCAAGAGCACACCAAAAAGCTTCAAGAACAGACCAAACCCGCGCCGCCTCAGCTCCCCACCTTTTCCGAACCCCCTGCCGCCAAGACCGCGAACTCGACCTCTCCCATCCACGGCGTTGAAGGGCTTTTACATCACCTAGCGGGTTGCTGCAATCCTCTCCCCGGCGACCCGATCATCGGCGTCGTCACCACGCGCAACCAGCGGGGCATTTCCATTCATCGCCAAGACTGCTCGAACATTCGTCGGATTCCAGGCGATCGCCTCCTCCCCGTGAGTTGGAACAAAAATGGCCAGCCCGGTCGCGCCCCCACGTATCCGGTGGACTTACAGCTAGAGGTGATCGATCGCGTCGGCGTTCTGCGCGATATTCTGACTCGCCTC
>JBCBTL010000135.1:2887-6759 GCA_039818705.1 Cyanobacteria bacterium J06639_1 | reverse complement strand
CGCTCATGACGAGCTGAGCGGGAGTGCAGGTCAGGTCGATCTGCAACACCTGAAATTGAGCAATATCGCGCTCGGTCACGATACCCACGGGAACAGAACCGCCTTCGCGATCGGGTTCGACAATCACCACACAGCTTACTCGCGCCGCTGCCATCATGCGGGCGAGCTGCACGACGGGGGCATCGGGCGGCGCTTGCACGACCTCGGGCGACATCACGTCAGCCACCCGCAGCATTTTCAGCAGATTGGCCGGACGTAAAACCTGTCGAATTCGAGAGGGAGTAATCAGCCCCACGAGTTCGTCGCGATCGCCCACGATGGGGAGGTGACGGATGCGATAGCGCCGAAAGAAAAACAGAACGGCAAAAATATCTCGCAGCGCCTCGCGCGGCATCGAAATGACCGGACTCGTCATCACGTCGGCAACCCGCAACGCCTGAAAGTCTTGCCCTTCAGCAGTCAAACGCACGATATCGCGCTCGGTGAAAATTCCGATCAACGTTTCGCCATCCACGACCAACGCGCAACTCGATCGCCGCCGTTCGGCTTTGGGGTCGTCTAGGGAACAGAGCAGCCCGTTTTCAGACCACGTCCGGCTCATCAGAGCGGTTACTTCCGTTAAACGTAGGTTGGGAGCAACGGTTAAGGGATGGGGGTCGATCGCGTCGGCAATCGCAATAGATCCAGGTAGAGCGCGATCGAAGGGCACGGCAACTGCGAACGATAGCATCCGCACGAAAGAATGTTTTCCATCTCAGCCGGTTACCCCCGCGACTCGCGCGCAGCCGGTCATGCCGGAATTAGCGAGCCCGAGATGCGCCAGCACCTTTGGCCGTCGAACGACCGTAAAGGCGATCGAGGACGCGCTTGATGGAAATTCGTTTCCACTGCTGGCCGCGCTTCGTGGTGAATCCGCGCGAGTTCAGCCAATCTGCAATTTGCTGTAGCGACTTGCCCGATTTGTGGTGGCGGCGAATCAGCTCAATGATTTCTTGCTCCTTAGGGTCTTCAACCAGCTCGCCATTCACTGACTTCTGGCCGAAAGCCGGAGATCCGTACCCGGCATAGCCTCCCTTGGCGGCCTTTTTGCGGCGCCCCTGCTCTAAACGCGCCCAAATAGCTTGCGATTCAACTCGTTCGGCAACCATACGTCTCGAAGGGATTGACTTAACGGTGGCATGTGTTTAAGATAGCGCGCCCCGCTCATTTTCCACAAGCCGCCCCCCTGCACCCTCCAGATAGGCCGCCAGTCAGCGTCCGCGATCGCTTAATTCTCTAGAAGGGCGGTCGCGGGCAAGAGCAACGTAACAGCTCGTCCCCGTCAGAGAATCTTGCTACAGACCCTATCCTCTGGTTGCGGTTGCCGTTTATGATGAGTGTGCGATCGCATTTTCTTAAGCAAGTGCTCGCCGGGGTTGAAGGCAACCGAATTGAACTCAAAACAGGATCGAACGGTCTGAGGGAGAGCCGATTGATGAAGAAAGCAGCGGACATTATGACCCGCGCCGTGGTCACCATTCGGGGTTCGGCGACTGTCGCTGAGGCCGTTAAGTTGATGAAAGATAAGGGGTTGCGAGCGCTGATTGTCGAGCGCCGCACGGATGACGATCCTTACGGAATCATTACTGAAACGGACATTGTTTATCAAATTGCGGCCTACGGCAAAGATCCCAAGGCCATCCGGGTTTACGAGATCATGACGAAGCCGTGCATTGTCGTCACTCCCGAATTGGGCATTGAGTACGTAGCGCGCCTGTTTGCGAACACGGGGATTCGGCGAGCACCTGTGATCGACGGTACGCTGCAAGGCATCATCTCGGTGAGCGATCTGCTGCGGTCGATTACCGACGAAGATAAGCCTCGTCGTCTTTACATTGAAGACGAAATTGAAGCGGCTCGCGAGGAAGCTCGCTCGGTCTGCGATTCCAAAGGCGACAGCTCAAAAGAATGTGCGGTTGCGTGGGAAATCGTTGAAGAGCTGTTGGCCGAAGCTTCACACCGCCGCGTGGAAAAGAAAGCGGAAGGTAGTGACAGCAGCTTCGGTTCCTACTGTGACGACAATCCTGAAGCCCCCGAGTGCCGCATTTACGACGATTGATGTCGGCTCAATAGCTTTTTGTTCGGCGATCGCCTCGTTGTCACGGGGCGGTCTTTTTTTTGATGTTGCTCGACATATAGTCCAGATAATTATCCTTGATTCAGGTAGTTCTTGCTTAGGCGGGACACATAGTGGCGATCTCGTCCTGCAAAAAGAGGCCCATAGTCCAGATAATTGTTTTGCTGGGATTTGCTCGCAGAGTCGCTCAGCAAACGAAGAATGAGGTCGAATGAGATCGGAGGAATGCATAGGAGTTGAATGGCGATCGTGTCAATCTTTACGGTGGTGCTGAGTGCAGTGGGATGCTTTTTGAGCGTTTGGATCGTCGTGCCTGCACCTGTGTTCGTGCTGCTGCCGCTGTCGGTGGCAGCCCCCGAGTTAGCCCCGTGGTTGTGTTTGGGGAATGGGGTGGCTTTGGCCTTGGCGGTGGTTCAAGGCAGTCAGGTGTTGCGCTGGGTAGCTGGAGGTTTGGCTCTTGTCGGCCTCGGGTTAAGCTGCTTGCCTTTGGTGCAACTTCCCCAGGTCATTCGTGATGTCGATGCGGAATTCGTGCAGCAGTTGGGCGTAGATATAGAGGCGATCGCGCCGCCATTGCAATCTCGACCCTTTCGCACGATCGACGTATTTCGAGGGATTCCTCGGGTGACGGTCGGGCACGAATCGGAGATTCTGTTTGCTTCTCCCGATGGCGTGCCGCTGACAATGGAGGTGTATCGACCTGAGGATCGTACGGTTTATCCGGCGATCGTGACGATTTACGGAGGGGCTTGGCAGCGTGGCAGTGCGTCGGAGAATGCTCGATTCAACGAATCTTTGGCAGCACGAGGATTTGTCGTGTTCGCGATTTCGTATCGTCACGCACCTCAGTTTCAGTTTCCTGCTCAACTGGAAGACGTGAGGGCGGCGATGAGGTGGATAGAGCAACAGGCTGAGACCTATGGTGCGGACGGCGATCGCGTGGCGGTTGTGGGGCGCTCGGCGGGGGCGCAGCTCGCGATGCTGCTGGGATACGGACGGGAATTTTCTGGCAAGATCCGCGCAGTAGTGAATTTTTACGGGCCTGTGGACTTAGCTGCGGGATACCGATCTCCTCCCATTCCCGACCCCATCAATACCCGACCTACGTTAGAAATTTTTCTCGGTGGTTCGCCCGAGCAATATCCCGATCGCTACCGACAGGCATCGCCTGCAACGTACTTGCGGGAAAGCCTGCCGCCTACCCTGCTGCTCTACGGGCAGCGCGATCGCGTGGTGGAGGCCAAGTACGGTCGCGCGCTCGCCAGCAAGCTGCGGGTACTGGGAAATACAGCCGTAGCGATCGAGTTTCCCTGGGCGGATCATGCATTCGATGCCGTCTTTCGGGGAGCGAGCAGTCAGCTCTCGCTTTACTCCGTCGAGCGGTTTTTGAGTTGGGCGCTGAAGTCTTAGCGATCGCCTGTGGGGTCGGATGAGCTGCGATCGCTCCTGGCCAGATTGCAGCCAATAGTCGAGATAATTATCAATAGTCCAGATAATTATCAATTCCAGAACCCTGGCTCAGAGAACGATCGTCCGAGGCTCAGGTGCATGATGTCTGCGGTTCGACACTATTGAGTTAATGCGATCGCCACTAACTTCATATGTTCGGGACTTCTGCTCGGGAGGGCTATCGTGGCTCGGTACAGACATCAACTACCTCAGCTTTCTGACCGCCTCTTTTTGACCGATGGAGGCATTGAGACGACTCTGATTTTTCGCGAAGGATTTGACTTGCCGGAGTTTGCTGCATTTGATT
>JBCBTL010000135.1:0-2877 GCA_039818705.1 Cyanobacteria bacterium J06639_1 | reverse complement strand
CACGCAGACGGCTATCGGGCTTTGCAAACCTACTATCAAACCTATGCAGCGCTGGCTCAGGCGTATCGGGTCGGTTTGGTGCTTGAGAGTGCAACTTGGCGCGCCAACCCGGACTGGGGTGAAGCGATTGGCTATTCGCCTGCGGCACTGGCTGAGGCCAATCGACAGGCGATCGCCCTACTGCACGACATTCGTCGCGTTTATGAAACCGACGACAGTCCGATGGCAATTAGCGGGTGTATCGGCCCGCGCGGAGATGGCTACGTACCGGCAAAGGCAATGTCTGCGGAGCAGGCACGACGCTATCACCGTCCCCAAATTGATGCTCTACGCGATGCTGAGGCAGACTTCGTTAGTGCCGTGACGATGAACGACGTTGAAGAGGCGATCGGCATTACGCTGGCAGCGAAGGATGCGGAGATGCCTGTCGTCATTTCCTTTACGGTCGAAACTGACGGGAAGCTGCCTGCAGGGGAAGCACTGTCGGAAGCGATCGCGCAAGTGGACGATGCAACCGAGGGCTACCCAGCGTACTACATGCTCAACTGCGCGCATCCTACTCATTTTGCAGACGTGCTCGTAGAGGGAGATCCCTGGCTGGGGCGCATTCGGGGCGTACGAGCCAATGCTTCAACGAAAAGTCATGCTGAGTTGGACGAGGTGGCTACGCTCGACGACGGCAATCCCGCCCAATTGGGGAGTCAGTATCGCGAGCTGAAAGCCAAGCTCGAACAGTTGAATATCCTGGGAGGTTGCTGCGGCACGGACGAACGACACGTTGAGGCGATGTGCAAAGCCTGCTTGCCCTTGTTTTGGACGCACGCTTCAACTGTGGGGCAATGGAGCAGCACAACACGGGCGGCTGCGAGGCGATGAGTTTTCCTACCAACTATGGAGCGATCGCATTGAGATATGGCATTGCTGACGCGATCGCTCCGGGAAGAATGAAATCACCTACTGCCAACCGCAAACGAAGCAGATAGTCCAGATAATTGTCGCAGAAGGAATGCGGGCTCACCTGCTAGGAGAGCTTTAGATCCTTGCAGGGCTGTGGGGGGCGATCGCTCTTTCGGCTTCAGCACTTTCAAGCGCTTGAAAGCGTCTTCTATAGTCCAGATAAGTATCAATTATCTGGACTATGTATCTGTAATGCCCTGTTTGAGAGGCTTTCAGCCTCCGCCTTGGCTTCTCAAAAACACCACACTGCCCCGTCAAAGCCACCATCAAGGCTCCTACTCGCGTGAAGACTCTCTCTTGTCCAGTCAACATTTGCCGCGCCCTAAGAGTGAATAGAAGCCAGCATGAAATTATCTGGACTATCTTAGGCTCTCGATCTCTGGCAGCAGTTTGTGAGTCCTAGCGCTTGAAGACCAAGTTGGGAGAGCGACAGACTGAAAGAGAGCAAGCGATACGAACGCCGTCTTAACTCAAAGCGTTACGAGGAGGGTCGAGTGAAGGTACGCGCTGTGGAATTCTCCTTGACTGCGCGAGAGCTAGAAAGACAGGCCGTACCTGGAACAATCAACAAGAGCTGTCAGGCGACTGCGTAGGGAGGTTATTACGATGACGAATGCGATGGGTTAAAGAGTCTGCAAATCGGTCGGGCCAAAACGCGATCGCTTAGCCTCCTGAAGGAAAACGTACTGAACGTAGTGTCAGCCCCTTAGGAGGCTTCCTCTTCGGCTTTGAGCATCCCTAGTCCTTCAGGGGTAAAACCGTCATCAAAGCGGGTCTTCTCGTCGTATCGGGCTTCTGAGAGAGTCGCGTCTTCGAGAATTGCGCCACCCAAATTGGCTCCAGAAAGGTTAGCTCCAGAAAGGTTAGCTCCAGAAAGATTGGCCGCCCGCAGATTGGCACGTTCGAGGTCTGCACCCTGCAAATCTGCTGCTTCGAGAAACGCTTTGACAAAAATAGCTCCCCGCAGATCGGCCTTTTCTAAATAAGCTTGTTCGAGATGAGTCTTAATCAGGATCGCGCCCCGCAGATTCGATCGCCTCAAGTCGGTACCCACCAACTCAGCCTCGCTCAGAATCACCCGGCCTAACGTCGCTCCTCGCATGTCAGCCCCACTCAGATTCGCCCCCGATAGATCGGCTTCGCTTAAAGTCGTCCCCCACAAAAATGCACCGATCAAACTCGCCTTCGTCAGATTCGCTCTGGAAAAATCTGCCCGCATGAGCTGCGCCTGTTCGAGATCGTTGGTTTCGAGATTCGCCCCAACCAGATCCGCCCCAACCAAAATTGCCCCGGCTAACTGCGCCCCAACCAAGTTTGTTTCGGCTAAATTCGCCCGACCCAAATCGGTTCCAACTAAGTTCGCGTTGCTCAGGTTAGCTTGCGCTAGGTCTGCTCCCACCAAGCTAGAGTCACTCAAGTTAGCATCTCGCAGATCGGCCTTCATCAGTTCTGCCCGAGCGAAATCTCGCTCCCCACGCGCGTAGGACTCCATCAGTTCCTTTGCACCAGAAATTCTAGCCACGTATGTCTATCCATCAACTTGAGGAACTCGGGTGGTCGATACCTTGCCCCTCCACGCGCTCGCGAAGATGCTGCATTGACTCCACTTAGATCTCTTACCAAATATCTCCGACCATCGCAAAACTTTAATTATCTGGACTATCAGCTTTTGCAACCTCCCGATTTTGGGGCGACACCTTCCTGCGATCGCGCCCTGAACCGTTAATTATCTGGACTATCAAGGATTTAGCAGTTATCTGGACTATTACGGGCGATTCCAACAGCCGAAGCCTGGATAGAGCTACGGAATAGCAGTTTGCGTGTCCATGGAATTTCGCTTTCTCCGTGACGGACGAGACGGTGATGCTTGTTCGCGATTTTCTGCTTCTGTTCAGTCTGTTTCCATTTCAGGTTGCTGTT
>JBCBTL010000134.1:0-6801 GCA_039818705.1 Cyanobacteria bacterium J06639_1 | reverse complement strand
CCGCTCAGATCGCATTAGATCCGACCTCAGAAATTCCGAATTTGGGGGCGAGCGGGGCGATCGCGGGAATTTTGGGGGCTTATCTAATTAACTATCCCAGAGCGAGGGTGCAAGCTATTTTGCCGCTTGGATTTCTCTGGTTGCCCATTCAGGTGCCTGCGCTATTTTATTTGGGGTGGTGGTTCGTTCAACAAACGTTTTATGGCGTGGCCTCCTTAGGCGTGCCTGCCAATATGTCTGGTGGGATTGCCTTCTTTGCCCACGTCGGCGGGTTCGTAGCAGGTGTTGCGCTGTTCAAAGCGTTTTCCATTCGCCGCAGCTCGCAGGCTCTGTTCTAGCCACTCACATCATGATCAAAAACGGCAGAGCATTGCTGACACCCGATGGAGAAATCAACTCAATACGCTTCTCGCCAGGATAGGTAGAATAGTCGATCTCAAATGTCACTGTCAGCGCCGCTGCGCTGCGCTGCGGTTCGGTATCGAGTTTGCCGTGAGGGTCGCCAAATCGAACGGTCACGCCTTTCGCCGCTGGAGCTACTTTCACCTCTGTAACGCCATCCAAATTGCGCCCTTCAAGCGTGCAGGCCACCACGTCACCAACGAAAGCTTCTTCCGGCCAACCAGCGGTTACGAAGGGAATGGTCATGACAAGTCTCGCAAGGATGCGTTGGGTTTCAGTTCATCATCCTACGAGAGGTTGTTGAGTGGGAGGAGGCGATCGCTCCCGACCGCACGGACGGACGAGCAGGCGGCAGAGCCTTCGTATTTGTCGCCCGACCGTTGGACTCAGATCCTAAAAGTTGTCGGATCGAGCGCGCCACGAATCGCTGTAACAGGCGCGAGGCCAACTGCTGCCCTAATTTTTGAGCCTCGGGGTGAGTTGCAACTTTCCCGAGGACTGGGAGAAGTTTGAGCGGCTGAAAGTTTGTATTCCCCCCGACGATCTCGAACACGCGCTGCATGTTTTCCAGGCTGCTCGATCCGCTGCTAGTGCTAAAGATAACGTCAATAGCGCGATCGCGGATGAACGCCCCGCGATCGGAGAGTAAAAAGTCAACGGCTCCGTCGAGCGCATTTTCCAAATCGTAGTCTTCGCTGTTACCCGCGTTTCGGAGCAGATTCTCCAAACGATTCCAGCGAAAATCGCCATCTTTGAACAGTAAATCCTGCAAAGATTCGCGCAGTTCAGGGGCAGGGTCAGTCAGCAGACGGTTCGCAATGTATGGATAGGCAACACTCAACACTTTGAAGTCTGGGTCGATGTTGATCGCAATCCCTTCTAGAGTCAGAAGCGATCGAATGATCAGCGCATAGTAAGCCGGAACTCGGAACGGATATTCATACATCACCTCGGATAGCTGATCGGTGATGCTTTTGAAATTCAGCTCGCTGACGCTAGCGCCCAGAGCGCTATTAAAAACTTGACCTAGCGCTGGAATGATGGGTGTCAGGTCAGTATCTTCAGTTAAAAAACCGAGCTGAACGTAATCGCGAGCGAGTCCCGCAAAATCGCGATTGACGAGGTGAACGATCGCATTGATCAAGCCATAGCGCTGGTGCGGCAGAATCGAACTCATCATGCCGAAATCCAAGTAGGCAAGCCGTCCGTCCGCCATTGCCAACAAATTACCTGGGTGCGGATCGGCATGGAAGAACCCGTCGTCAAGTAGCTGCTTGAGGGAGCAGTTCACGCCAATTTCAATCAGCTCGCGACCGTCCATACCCGCCGCTTCAATGCGTTCGACTTCTGTCAATTTGATGCCGTCGATCCATTCCATCGTCAGCACGCGCTGCGAGGTAAATTTCCAGTAAATCGAAGGAACGTAAATGGCAGGGTGCTTGTAGAGCTGCTGGAAACGCTCGGCGTTTCGGCCTTCCTGCGTGTAGTCCATTTCTTCAAACAACTTGGTGGCAAATTCATCGGCAATGCCAACCAAATCGCTTTTCACGCGAGAAACGTTGTTTTGCGCCCATCGCGCCAATCCGCGCACGATGAACATATCGATAGAAATGCGATCGCGCAAGTCAGGTCGCTGCACCTTAACAGCAACTTTCTCACCTGTTTTCAAATATCCTCTGTAAACCTGACCCAAACTAGCCGCTGCAATCGGATCGGGAGTTAAATCTTGATAAATTTCATCCGGTAAAAACCCCAATTCTTCCCGGATGGTTGCGAATGCAATCTCATTCGAGAATGAAGGCAGACTGTCTTGAAGTTTCGTGAGTTCTTCTAAAAATACGGGAGATACCAAGTCCGGTCGGGTGGACAACGCTTGCCCAATTTTGATGTAGGCGGGGCCGAGATCGGTCAGGATTTCGAGCAGTCGCACAGCGTACTTAGGGCGACGCTGTTTTTCCACACCCCACAGCCGATCCCACTGCGATCGCAAAAACAACATCACGAACGGCATCACTACCGTCAAAATGCGTATACCAACCAATAGAGGGCGATCGCCGTACTCCTGCTCCAGCTCCTCTGGCGAATAGCGGGGAGCAGCTCCTCCGATGGCTCGATTGGATGTAGTAGTGGCGACGGGGGGGAGCGATCGCACTTGCATCGACCGCGAAACGGAATTGCGGGGTCGGTAGCGGGGAGATGCAATGGGAGGAGCGGTCATAGCAACGTGCCTGAGACTCGTTACACATCTTAACGTCTTCTCGCTCCCAACACAGTCCGCTTGTCAGCAGAGATTCCCGCCCGAGCACTCGCGAGTCCCTTCATTCGCAGGGTAAATTCAATGCTCGACCGAGTCAATTCTCGCTCGATCGCGCGTTCGCGGTGTCGAGCTGTTTGCACAGCAGCAGTTGCCTCGGGCAGCCTAATGCCGTCCATATCGTGCGTCGCGATCGCCACAGTCGATAGCCCAGCCGGTGATACAGCATTCGCGCCGGACGGTTATCTTCCATGACGTGCAGGTAAATCTGCGGGCATCCCCAGGTTCTCACCACGTTTTCGGCGGTTGTTAGCAGTTGACGAGCAGCTCCACAGTGGCGGTGCTGAGGGAGAACCGCTAGGTTCGCGATGAAGGGATAGCGGCGATCGCTGTCGCCCCCGAGGGCGCGCCGCAAGCCAATTTCAACCGTGCCGATCAGGCGCGCGTTCTGCCACGCTCCCAAGCAGCGATACTGTGCTGCGCTCCGCTGCATCCGCCGTTTGAGATCTTCGCGCACCCCTGCCCGGACGAACGGCAGGATGACGACTCCAACTCCTGCTGTCGGATGAAACACGCGGGTCAGCACATCTGATAGCTCTTCAATGTGGATGCTGCGCGCGGGATAAACAGAAATAGCGCGATCGCGGGACGACCCCATCTCACACTCAGAGGTAGGAAACTGCGAACTGGGCAAAGTGATAGCCACACCCTCGGCAACTCGATTCAGTCATAGCTTGTCTTGGGGGAAGCTACAAATCCTTGCGGTTGGCCTAGCGCTGAGATTTGCAGTTGGGGAGATAATGGCGATCGCTCGGACGAGGACGCTCCTATGACAGAAGCCGGAACCCTACTGTACGAAGGCAAGGCCAAACGTCTTTTTACAACCGCTGACCCAACTGTCCTGCGATCGCAGTTCAAAGACGACGCTACGGCGTTTAACGCCGAGAAAAAGGGGCAAATCGAGGGCAAAGGGGTAGCTAACTGCACGATCGCCTCTTATCTGTTTCGCTATCTGGAGCAACGGGGCGTTCCCAATCATTTCATCGTCCAAACTGCCCCCGATGAGATGCAGGTCCAGCCCGTCACCATTCTGAAAATCGAAGTCATCGCCCGCAACCGAGCTGCAGGGTCGATTTGCAAAACGTTGGGACTAGAGCGCGGTATGGATATCGAGCCGCCGCTGGTGGAGTTCTTCTATAAAAATGACGACCTCGGCGATCCGTTAATCACGAGCGAGCGCATTCGCATTTTGAATCTTGCCACCCCCGCCCAGGTGGAAGTTCTGCGATCGCAAACCTTACGCATCAACCGCCTACTCAAAGACTTTTTCGAGCGCTGTCAGCTTCAACTAGTCGATTTCAAATTAGAGTTCGGGGTGGACAGTGCCGGTCACGTCATCCTGGCCGATGAAATCAGTCCCGATACCTGCCGCTTGTGGGATCTCTCAGACGGGCGCGTCCTCGATAAAGACCTGTTTCGCTTCGATCTAGGCGATCCTGTGGCGGGCTATCAAGAGGTTTTGCAGCGAGTTCGCCAAGCGGCTCCCGCTCTGATCGACCATCTCGACGGTCTCGATCCCAACGCCTGAGTTTGGAGTTTTTTGGCTGAGGGCGATCGCTTCACAATCTGTCATCAAACCCTACCCACTGCGACGACGGTTCTTCAGAGCGATCTGGGCAGGATGAAGGGTGTGTAAATTTACCGCTAGAGGGAGTATTTGACATGTCAAAGCTGTCGGCACGCAACCGTTGGGTCAGTCCGATCGCGGGATGTCTATTAGCGGCGATCGCCGCCCATTGGGGAGGAACGCTCCCGTCACGAGCGCAATCGTCGGCTCCCGTCATTCTCTTCGTCCAGCCCCAGCAAACGTTCGATGACTTGATCGATGCGGCTCGCCGCGAAGCCCTCACTCAAATCGCGTCGCAGTTTGCCAACGACCCCAATCTCGACGTAGCTCGCGTTGAGGTAAGCGCCAAAAAAGGCAGCTCGCGCGCGCCGATTCTCAAAGCCGAAGTGCCGCGATCGCAATGGCAAGGCAAGACAACGGCGATCGAGCAGTATTCTCGCGTATATCCCGAAAGTGCAGTATTGCTGGGGTTTTCGCCCTCGCAAACCGCCACGGCTCCGACGAGACCGACGCAGACCGTGACGCGATCGGTTCCCAGCCGCAGTATTCCTTCGTCGCCATCTAGCTCGACCCAAGCGGGCACGTCGGCAAACAACGCGGGAGAACGCCTCGCAAACCGCATCCGAGTGCAGGCTTCAGTCCAGCCTCGTGTCGTACCGATGCCGCCCGGCCTCCAAGCGTATCGTTACGACACCAAAGCAGGAGATTTCTTTGACGACATCCGCCGTAACCCCGCTGGAGACTACACCCGCTGGACGAGCTATCCGGTGAAGATCTTCATCCAGTCTGGCCACGACGAGTGGGCGCGTTTCGTGAAGCAAGGGGTAGACGAATGGTCGAAATACGTCCCCATGACCTACGTTTCCAACGAAGATGCTGCCGATATCCAGATCTATCGCGTTGCTCCCATCCCCGGCATCAGCGGCGCAGCTTCGCCCGATTTCTACACGGCAGATGACGGCACGCTCCAACATCGCGTCACCATCGTCCTCAGCCTGTTCCAGAGTCTTCCCGAGGTCACCACCGTTACCCGTCACGAAATCGGTCACGCTCTCGGGTTGTGGGGGCACACGGCCAATGCGCGAGATCTTATGTACGGCGGCAACCACGCCGAAGCCACCGGAAATCGGCGGTTACTGCGGGTGGCTCCTATCTCAAAGCACGCCATCAATACCCTCAAGCGCGTCTACGAACAGCCCACCCTGATCGGCCAGAAAGGGGAATAACCGAGTTCTGTTCTCCCCCGCGTTTTGGCAAAACTCGGGCGATCGCCATTGGCAGTTCCCAAAGCGTAGTGATAGTATGCACTTGAGCTTCACGCAAGCTCTTGTAAACCGACACAAAGTCCGCATAGGAATTAGGAGGTGATGCCCATGAGCAGTAGTAGTAAATCGATGGGTCGTCAGTCTGGTTACAGTCGGCTGTGCGCCGGGGCTGTTTCCTAGAATTTGATAAGCACCTTGCTTTCATAAGTCCGGGATTCCTTCCGGCAGTCAGGCTCAGATGATGACCCTGCTAGACCGCTCCCTTCAGTGCGCTGAGGGGAGCGGATAGTTTTTGGGCTGATTCTTTTTCGAGGTGATTCGACGATCGCTAGTCCAGTTGCCAACAGGCGATCGCCAACCCCACCCACCCAATCAAAAAGGCCGTGCCGCCGAGAGGCGCAATTGCCCCCAGCCATTTCACTCCCGTCACGCTGAGTACGTAAAGCGAGCCGCAAAACAGCGCAATACCGATACCGAATCCTATTCCCGCCACGGTTAGAGCGGCTTCTACCTCCACGTGTTGCTTTCCGAGTAAACCGACGGCAATGAGGGCGAGGGCGTGATACATCTCGTAGCGCGCTGCTGTCTCGAAGATAGCGAGCGATCGCGGGTCGAGTTTGCCGCCCAATGCATGGGTCGCAAATGCCCCCAAAGCCACGGATAGCCCCGCCAAAAGCGCCCCGGCGATTAAGAAAAGTCGCATCATGCCAAATTCGTAAAATAGGTTGGGTATCATCTTCAAACTACACGTCATTGCCGAGCGCGCAGAGGCCGAACTATCGATGAAATTTTTAGTCGCGATCGACGGGTCGGAAGCCGGACGGCACGCGCTTACCCGTG
The DNA here is from genome assembly GCA_039818705.1 of Cyanobacteria bacterium J06639_1. GTDB lineage: Bacteria > Cyanobacteriota > Cyanobacteriia > Thermostichales > PCC-7336 > JBCBTL01. Next base: position 413 of record JBCBTL010000134.1, on the reverse strand, counting down.
CGTTAGAACTCGCTCGCGGGCAGACGGAGGCTTCGTTCGTCCTCCTATCCGTGGTCGAGCCCGCCACAGACGTGTACTACCCCGATATGATGCCGGGCACTACAGACTTCGGCACGTCGTGGCAAGGAGTGTCGGCGCAGGAACTCATGGATGTCGCGCGCGATCGCTCTCGTAAAGCGCTCGAAGAAGCGGAGACGCTCTGCCAAAAGGCGGGCCTCGCCTGTGTCAGTCACGTCAAACTCGGCACCCCCCGCACCACCATTTGTGACGTAGCCGCCGAAGAAGCGCCCGACGTTCTCGCGATCGGCTCGCGCGGATTGGGGACGATGGAACGGCTTTTATTGGGGAGTGTCAGCGATTACGTCGTCCACCACGCCCCCTGTCCGGTGCTAGTAGTGCGCTAGCGATTCGCC
>JBCBTL010000133.1:0-6842 GCA_039818705.1 Cyanobacteria bacterium J06639_1 | reverse complement strand
CGATTCGGTAACGACAGCCTCGTCACCCGAGACACGACTGACCTGCTGCCGCAATGCTTCAACGCTCGTCTCAGCTTCTTCAAGCGCCGATCGCGTATTGACGATTTGTCGATTGAGGTTGGCTTCCACAGTAACGGCAGTTTCAGACTCCTCTTGAAGATCGACAATTTGGTTGCGTTCCTTGAATGTGCGAACAGCAGCCTCTGCAGCGAGCACTTCACTTTCAACCTGGGGCAGTTCCTGCGAGATGAACGCGACCGCTGCCCGAGCCTCCAAGCGGTTATTTTGAATAGTTTGGTCGATGTAGAGATCCATTAACTCATTGACGACTTTTGCAGCTTCCTCTCGATCTTCTGACAAAAATGTAATCTGAAGCACGTCAGTGCCCGAGACATTGACAACCTTAAGGGAACCCGCAAACGCTGCTGCTGTCATCGGCTCGCCGTTTTCATCTTGAAGGGAGAGCGATTGAATGACCTCTTTCGCCAACTCGCGAGAGCGCAGAACCAATGCCTCTGTTTCCAACGGATTGGACTGCCGACCCAATGGGCTGAGTTCGTTGCTCAGCGAGGGCAATCCGCTCAGCCCTTCAAACGTATCGGGCTTGACCCTCAGCGTGCCTTTGGACTCGTAGATAGGCTCCTGCAAGAAGGTAAAGAGGGCGGCTAACCCCACTGAAGCACTGAACACGGCAGCAGCAGGCAGCCAGCGTCGCCGCACGATCGCCAGATACTGTTGCAAGTCGAGTTCTTCAGAAGACTCTCTATAAGTCATGGGGTATCCACCATCCTCTGGCTCGAAAACTACTCTAGCGACCGAGATAGATCGATAAGTGGAAGATCCGTCCGGACGAACACTTTAACGGCTTTAACATCCACTCGATGTATCTGCTTGTTCGAGAAAGACGCATGAGAAGTTGATATGTTTCGATAAGCTTAACATTCTGGGAGAATCCTGGTTCGGTTGACGATCGCATCTGTAATCCGGCTGATATCTTTCATTGGAGCTACGTCGTGGACGCGAATGCCATGGCTTCCAGTGGCGATCGCGACGCTACAAGCAGCGCCAGTTCCCCAAAGGCGCTCTTCCGGCTGAGGGCGATCGAGAATGGCACCGATGAAACTTTTGCGCGATACCCCCACAAAAATGGGGACTCCGAGACTGCGGAATTGAACACAATTATTGATGAGATCGAGGTTGTGATTGACCGTTTTGCCAAATCCAATACCGAGGTCGATCGCGATGTTCGTTCTTTCGATACCTGCAGCCATGGCTGCCTCGATCCGAGCCTCTAAATGGGCGTAGACATCATCCACAACATCGCCGTAGGTAGGCGATCGCTGCATGGTTCGTGGCGTTCCCTGCATGTGCATCAGCATGACAGGAATACCTAGCTTTGCTGCCATAGCAAGCATGTCGGGGTCGAAGCACCCTGCAGAAATATCGTTGAGGATGTCGGCTCCAGCCGCGATCGCTTTTTCTAAGACCATCGCTTTCGTCGTGTCGATGGAAATGGGAATGTCCGATTCAGCCCGAATGGCTTCAATCGCTGGCAGAACGCGGCGTAATTCTTCTTCGGGCGGGACAGAGGCTGCTCCCGGGCGGCTCGATTCTCCGCCGATGTCAATCAGATCGGCTCCACTGGCAACCAGATGGCGAGCTTGGGTGAGGGCGCGAGCGCGAGTGTCGTACTTGCCGCCATCGCTGAAGCTATCCGGCGTGACATTGAGCACGCCCATGACGATCGTGCGTTTGCCCCACGTCCACTGTCGCGATCGCACGATCCACGGTGATAGTGGCGAGTCATAGCGTTGAATGACTTCGACAATGGGGGGTGAACAATCAGACAGAGTTTCTCCAGGGAGCCAAGCTGCCCACCCTAGCCCGAACGGCTGCCATTCCAATTCAGGCCACACAGAGGTCGGCGAAGCCGCCACCTGAGGATCGTCGAACCAAGCGTAGAGACGGTAGCCTCCTGGAGGAGAGGCGATCGCACCTTGCACTCTCAATCGCATCTGTTGCTCTCGAAGGGGTACAGATCAGTATGACGAAGGTGCGAGCGAGGCGCAAAAAAAAGAGGCCGCAGTGGCCTCTAGCGAGTCAGCAGTCGAGCGACGAGCTGTGTCGCTCGACCGAGGGTAAACGCAGTGACTTGAGAAATCTCTTCACGTGAGGATGACTCCCACTGGCGAGAACCTCTTACTTGAGAGAGACCTTGGCACCAGCCTCTTCGAGCTGCTTCTTAGCGTCTTCTGCATCATCTTTGGAAACAGCCTCTTTGATGGCCTTAGGTGCAGATTCCACGATGTCTTTCGCATCTTTGAGTCCCAAGCCGGTGATCGCACGCACCACTTTGAGGACGGCAATCTTCTTGTCGGAGGGAAATTCTTCCAACACGACATCGAATTCAGTCTTCTCTTCGACTTCTTCTGCCGGTGCAGCAGCGGCAGCACCGCCCATGGGAGCAGCCATCATCATGCCACCGGCGGGCGCAGCAGCGCTTACGCCAAAGACATCTTCGATTTGCTTGACCAGTTCAGCAGCTTCGAGCAGAGTGAGGGACTTCAGATCTTCAACGATTTTTTCCACAGTTGCGGACATGATAGGAGACTCCTACAGGAATGGGATGGATGAGTAGTGAGATGGGTCGTGAATGGAGCAATGCGAGTGGGATACGCGATCGCCACTCGGGGCAACGCCCGCTGTATGCGCTGCGTGCTACGCAGCGTCTTTCTTCTGGTCGGCAACCGCTTGAACAGCGCGCCCCAAAGAGGAGGGCACTTCGTTGATGCCGCGTAGAACGGTAGTCGGCACCTCCTTAATGCCAACCGCAATGCGGGTTGCCAAGGCGTTGATACCGCCAGCCACCTGAGCCATGAGCACTTCTTTGGGCGGCAGGTCGGCCACAGCTTTGAGTTGCTCGAAGTCGAAAGCCGTACCGCCCATGACAGCACCGCGAAATTCGGTTTTCTTGCTGTCTTTGAGAAAGGCTTGATAGGCTTTCACCGCACCGGCAACATCGCCCTCGGTGATGATGAAGGCACATGGCCCAGCCAAAAAGTCGACCATCGGCGACCAATCATCGCGATCGCTAATGGAACGGCGCATTAAGGTATTCTTAACCACCATGCACTTCGACTCGGTCGGACGTAGGCGATCGCGCAAATCGTTCATTTCAGGAACGGTCAGACCTTTGTAGTCAACGACCATGACCATCTGAGCGCGATCGAGCAGTTCCTGAACCGCTTCAACGATCTCTGACTTCCGTTCGACTGTCTGTTTTCCCATTGATTTCACCTCCTTAAGTTTGGGAACGACGACACTTGGTTGAGAGGACAAGTAACTACAAAAAAGTCCCGGCACGTGAGCCGAGACTGTGAAAAAAAGAACGTAGAAAGGCCGAGCCTTCGTTCTATCTTTTTCAACCTAGGCAGGTCATTAAGCTTCAAGCTCCTGCTGTCTGCGGCTGGATAATTCTGTTGTGCTGGGTCAATTCGTTAGGATGAATCCTCTCAAAACTTTTAGACTGCGCGTCATGTAGACGGTTCTAGGGCTAAGCAGCTGCCGTATCCTCTAACTTCAGATCGCGCAACGTGTTGATGTCTACCTCGATAGACGGCCCCATTGTGGCAGAAACAAACATCGATCGCCAATATCGACCTTTGGCTCCAGAGGGACGGGCGCGGTCGATGGTTTCTTGAAATGCTTTCAAGTTTGCCAGCAAATCGGCAACCGGAAAATCCGCCTTGCCAAAACTAATGTGGACGATGCCAGAGCGATCGGCACGAAATTCTAGCTTGCCACCCTTGAATTCGGAAATAGCCTGTTCGAGGTCAAATGTGACTGTTCCCCCTTTCGGAGAAGGCATTAATTTCCGAGGCCCTAAAATACGTCCCAATTTAGCAACGCTTTTCATCATGTCAGGCGTTGCGATCAGCGTATCAAAGTCAAGCCGCCCTTTGGAAATTTCGTCAATCAACTCATCCGAGCCCACAACATCCGCACCAGCAGATTGAGCTTCATTCACTTTTTCGCCGCGGGCAATGACCGCAACGCGAACTTGCTGACCCGTGCCCTTAGGCAGTACGACTGTCGTACGTACCTGTTGGTCGGCATACTTAGGATCGATTCCCAGTCGAATGTGAACCTCGGCCGATTCACTAAACTTGGCCGTCGCAGTCTCAGTCAACAACTGCAGCGCTTCCAGAGGTTCGTACGCTTTATCGTCTACTTTTTCGAGCAAGGCTCGCATTCGTTTGGAATGCTTCTTCGTCATGGGTTCTCCTTGGGGTGCTGGCGAAGCGATGCTTCTCCCCCGCAATGGGTAGTTTTTCGGGGACTTGATGCTCAGCTATGCATCTGCTCGGGTTATTCGGCTGCCACCGTTACGCCCATATTGCGGGCAGTTCCCGCAATGATACGCATGGCCGCTTCTACATTGTTGGTATTGAGATCGGGTAGCTTTTTCTCAGCAATCTGGCGCAGTTGCTCCTGAGTGAGTTCGCCCACTTTGGTAGTGTGGGGTTCGCCAGAACCGCGTTCAATGCCGAGTGCCTTCTTGATCAGGACAGAAGCTGGCGGAGTTTTGAGGATGAAGGTAAAGCTCCGATCCTCGTATACCGAGATTTCTACAGGAACCACCGTTCCCGCCTGATCGGCGGTCTTGGCGTTGTATTCCTTACAGAACATCATGATGTTGACACCGTGTTGCCCCAGAGCGGGGCCAATCGGCGGTGCCGGGTTGGCTTTGCCCGCGTTGATGGCGAGCTTAATAAGCGCGACGACTTTTTTCTTGGGCACGATCCTGAACCTGCGTAAGCAAGATTGACTGACCTAAAGACGGACGAGAACGCACAACAGCCCATCGGCGAGCCCCATGGAAAGCCGTTCTCACGACGAGATCGCTTTCAAGACTCCTGAGATGGGTGGCGATCGCCTCTAGGATTCCTTCTGAACCTGATTGAATTCCAACTCCACAGGCGTATCGCGACCGAAGATTGAAATCAACGCTTTGAGCTTGCTGCGCTCGGGGCTGACCTCGATCACTTCGCCGTGGAACCCTTGGAACGGACCAGACAGAACTTCAATCTTATCACCTTCTGCCATTGCAATGCGGACTGGCGCTTCTTCAACTTCGACCGCTCGGAAGATTCGCTGTACTTCAGCATTGGAGAGGGGGCGAGGCGTGACGTGCCCGCGCCCACGCCCGACGGCTCGCTTTTCTTCGTTGCCAACGAAATTAATGACGTTGGGCGTATTTTTGACAACCTGCCACGCTTCGTCATTGAGAGTCATGCGTACCAGTACGTAACCGGGGAAGATTTTCTCCTCGAATTGCTGGCGCTTGCCATCCTTCGTCATCCGAAAGCCCGGCCGAGTGGGAATAGCAACTTCAATGATGCTGTCCTGCACGTCTAGTGCAGCTGCACGCTGCAGCAGGGTACTGCGTACTTTGTTCTCGCAGCCAGAAGCGACCTGAACGGTGTACCAACGCAAAGGAACTCGCTTCTCTTCACCTTCAGGCGACGAGGCAAATGTATCTTCTTCCGCCGCTACCATGACTTGTCTCGCAACTCGCATTGAATGGGCATAGAATCACGCCCCGTGGAAACTAAGGCGGGACGGCAGTAGTTGAGTGTTTCTCAAGAGAGGTGCCTCTTCAGCTCAAGTATCTCCTCAAAACAATGTCCGATCCAAAACTAATGTTCGGCCCAAAACAATGCCTGACGAACCTTACCTGACTAAAACACCTGCTGAGCAACCCAGCCGAATAAGCGGTCGATGGCAAAGACGAAAGCCGCAAACGCGACCACAATGGCAAAAACCGCTACGGACTCGCTAATGAGTTGCTGGCGACCCGGCCAAACCACCTTATCGAGCTCGTCGCGAGTGCTACGCAAAAACCCAAAAACTCCGCTCGACTCAGATTCGGCGTCGTTCTGCTGAGACTTACCTCGCTTAGCGGGATCGAGCCGCTCGCTCGAAGAATCGCTTTTAGCCATAACTACCGCTCTCCCGCCGACTCTAGGATTGAGGTGCTCGCACGCACTCTTTCAACTTCGACAGTCAGTGCTGCCGTCTCTATCTCACTTCACTTCCAGCTTGCCAGATTGACTGTGGAGTGTGAGAAGCGCGCCCTGGAGGACTCGAACCCCCGACATTCGGTTTTGGAGACCGACGTTCTACCAACTGAACTAAGGACGCAAAGAACCTTCTATTTGCTTGCAATGCTTCAAAGAAGGTTTCTGTAGTCTGACAAATAATGGGGAAACCAGTCAACTGCTGTGCTCGTCATCACTTGCTCCTCGGACGGTCATGCCGAAGAGAGGAAGTCAGACTTTGCGGTCGAAACGCTGCTTGATGCGTGTTGCTTTTCCGACACGATCGCGCAAGTAGTAAAGTTTGGCGCGCCGCACTTTACCGCGCCGCAGCACTTTCACAGATTCAATCCGAGGGGAATGCAGCAGCAGGACTCGCTCGACTCCAATCCCCTGGAAGATCTTGCGGACGGTAATGGTGGCATTGATCCCAGAGTTGCGCTTAGCGATCACGGTACCTTCGTAGGGCTGGACGCGTTCTTTGCCTCCTTCCCGAATGCGAACGCCAACGCGAACGGTATCGCCCACGTAAATCTGAGGAAGGTCGGATTTGAGCTGCTCTGCCTCAATGGATTTGAGTATTTCTTGCGCGTGCATAGCTTCAGGGGGACGAGACACAGGCTTCTGACACTAGCACAAGAAAGAACCATTCCGCTAGTTTGAATGCCATGTTTCATCTTGCGATCGCCTGACTTTAGCCCGTTATCTCAAATCCGTGACGCTATGAAACGCAACCGCACGAAG
>JBCBTL010000132.1:0-6843 GCA_039818705.1 Cyanobacteria bacterium J06639_1 | reverse complement strand
GACTCGGGTGACTACCAACTGCGCATCTCCGACTTCGGCATCCTCGAAAACTTGATGCTGATGCCTCAAGAACGCCAAGCCCCCGCACCCGGAGAAGTCGAAATCGCCGTTCGCGCCGTCGGCCTCAACTTCCGCGACGTCCTCAACGCCCTCGGCATGCTCAAAGAGTTCACCGCCCAAATGGGTATCGAGCGCGCCGAAGAGATTCCCTTCGGCGGCGAATGCTCCGGTGTAGTTGTTGCTGTCGGTGAAGGGGTCGATCGCCTTCAAGTGGGCGATGAAGTCATGGCCGTGCAAGCCATTGGCTGTCTGGCCAGTACCGTCAGAGTGCGTCAAGAGTTCGTCATCGCGAAACCGTCGAGCCTCAGTTTTGCCGCGGCTGCGACCGTACCCACCGCCTTTTTGACGGCATACTACGGCCTGATGAAACAGGCAAAGCTGCAAGCAGGCGATCGCATCCTGATTCACTCCGCAGCTGGAGGCGTCGGTCAAGCCGCCGTGCAGTTAGCCCAGTCCGCTGGAGCGACCGTCTGGGGTACTGCCAGTCCGCCGAAATGGGAGTTTTTGACGCGGATGGGCGTCGAGCGGGTGATGAACTCGCGCACGCTTGACTTCAAAGAAGACATCATGACCGCTACGGACGGACGCGGCGTGGACGTGGTGCTGAACAGTCTCAACGGCGAGTTCATTCCGGCCAGCTTGGACGTGGTGACCTCGGGTGGACGGTTTGTTGAAATCGGCAAAATCGGCATTTGGGACGCAGAGCAGGTGGAGCAGAAGCGCGATGATATCGAATATTTGCCCTTCGACCTGCTGGATTTGTCGCTGGCCGATCCAAACCTGACGCAGGAATGGCTGAGCGAACTGATGGCTCAGTTTGAGGCAGGTCAGTTGAATGCGCTGCCCTATCAGGCATTCGAGCTAGCGGATGCGGTGGAAGCGTTCCGATTCATGGCTCAGGCAAAGCATCGGGGCAAAGTGGTAATCGAGATGCCGGTGCAACACGAAGCGCTGGTCAAACCGGATGCGAGCTATCTGATTACGGGTGGATTGGGAGCGCTGGGCTTGCGAGTAGCCGAGTGGCTGGCAGAGCGAGGCGCGAAGCATTTGGTCTTGACCAGTCGTCGCGGTTTGACGGAACGGGCAGAGGCAGCGATCGCGCCCTTGACCGAAATAGCTGAAGTCAAAGTGGTGGCTGCGGACGTAGCGAACCCAGCGGATGTGGAGCAGATGCTCTCGGAGATGGCGAGCGAGCTGCCGCCGTTGAAACGAGTCATCCATGCGGCGGGTGTTCTGGATGATGGCGTGTTGCAGCAGCAGAGCTGGGAGCGCTTCGAGCAAGTAATGGCTCCTAAAGTGGCAGGGACGTGGAACCTGCACCAAGGGACGCGAGAGCTGTCGCTAGACTTTTTCGCCTGTTTTTCATCGGTGGCGTCGCTGTTGGGCGCGCCGGGGCAGGGAAATTATGCAGCGGCGAATGGATTTATGGACGGGTTGGCGGAGTATCGACGGGGGCAGGGATTGCCGGGGCTGAGTATCAACTGGGGGCCGTGGAGCACGGGAGGGATGGCGGCGACCCTCAGCGATCGCGATCACCTGCGATGGGACGCTCAGGGCATCGAGTTGCTCACTCCCGATCGCGGCCTGCAAGCCTTCGATCGCCTGCTCGATCGCAACGGTCAGGTGGGCGTACTGCCCGTCAATTGGAACCGTTTCTTGGCACAGTTTCCTCGCAATGCCGACTTGCTGTTCTTGGAGCGATTCGCGGCTGAAGCGGCACCCGAACCCGCCCAGAAGTCAGCTCTGTTGGAACAACTGGAATGTGCTGGCGAGGGCGATCGCCTAACGATGGTCGTGGCTCACGTGCGCGAGCAGCTAGCCCGCGTGCTGGGGTTAGCGTCGCCGGAGGGCATTGGCACGCGCGATCGCCTGTTCGACCTCGGTCTCGATTCGCTTATGGCCGTGGAGCTAAAAAACCGCATGGAATCGAGCTTTGGCTGCACGCTGCGCCCAACCTTGATGTTCGACTATCCGACGATCGAGGCATTGGCTCAATACTTGGCGACCGAGGTGCTGCCGCCGCCAGTGAATTCAGCAGAAGACAGTGATTCGGAGATTGCTGCAATCGCTGAGCCGGAAAGCGCTGCACCGGAGTGGGCGATCGCGGCAGATGACGATTTGGCCGCGCTGATGGCGACATTGGAGTCGATCTCCGATGCCGACCTTCAACTTCAGTTGCGGAGCGATCGGCGAAGAGCTTGGGTTCCCCAACGCAGTGTTCCTCAACGTAATGGAGCGCCGAGTCTTTGATGGAATCGCACGCTCGTGTCTTGGCAAATCAACGGTGGTAGGAAGTTTGATGGACAGTCTGTCTCAGCGCCTTTCTGGCATGTCTCCCCTCAAGCTGGCGCTCGTGTCGCAACAGGCGTCTGCCAAGCTCGGGCTGTTGAAATCGGAGCCGATCGCTGTTGTGGGGATGGGCTGTCGCTTTCCCGGTGGAGCTAACACTCCTGCTGCCTATTGGACGCTATTGCGCGAGGGCAAGGATGCCGTGTGCGAGGTGCCTCGCGATCGCTGGGATCTAGAGCGGTTTTACGACCCCGATCCGGACGCGCCGGGGAAAATGTCAACTCGCTACGGTGGTTTCCTGGACGGAGTGCGCCGTTTCGATGCCCCGTTTTTCGGCATTTCACCGCGCGAAGCGTTGCATCTAGACCCGCAACAGCGGTTGTTGCTGGAAGTGAGCTGGGCAGCACTCGAAAATGCCAACCAAACTGCCGAACAGCTCTACAGCAGCTCGACCGGAGTCTTCGTCGGTATTGCCACGAATGACTATTCCAAGGTGATTTTGGGCGGTGGCGACCTGGATGCGATCGACGCCTATTTCGGAACGGGGAATGCTCTGAGCGTGGCGGCTGGACGCTTGTCGTATTGGTTAGGGCTGACGGGGCCGTGTTTGTCTTTGGATACGGCTTGTTCGTCGTCGCTGGTGGCGGTGCATTTGGCGTGTCAGAGCCTGCGCAACCGCGAATGCGAGATGGCGTTAGCTGGAGGGGTGAACTTAATCCTGTCGCCGGAGACGAACGTTAACTTCTCCAAGGCTCGCATGATGGCAGCTGACGGTCGCTGCAAAACCTTCGATGCCGCTGCCGACGGTTACGTACGCGGCGAGGGCTGTGGCGCGATCGTGCTGAAGCGACTGGCCGAGGCGGTGGCGGACGGCGACCCCGTATTGGGTGTCATTCGCGGGTCGGCAGTCAATCAAGATGGGCCGAGTGGCGGCCTGACCGTCCCCAATGGCCCCGCGCAAGAAGCTCTCATCCGCGAGGCTCTGGCGAATGCTTTCGTCAGTCCCGAGCAGGTGGACTATGTGGAAGCCCACGGCACCGGCACGTCTCTAGGCGATCCGATTGAAGTGGGTGCGCTAGGCGCGGTGTTCGGCTCGCATCATTCTGCCGAACGACCGCTGCATGTCGGGTCTGTCAAAACAAACTTCGGCCATTTGGAGGCTGCGGCTGGGATTGCAGGTCTGATTAAAGTCCTGCTGGCTTTGCAGCACGAGGCCATTCCCTCCCACCTGCACTTTCAGACCCCCAGTCCTCACATTCATTGGGATGGGTTGCCCATTCAAATACCCGTACGACATCAGGCTTGGCCGAGCGGCGATCGCCGTCGTCTGGCGGGGGTGAGTTCCTTCGGGTTTGGCGGTACCAACGCCCACGTGGTTCTGGAAGAAGCCCCGACACGTCCGGCAGCAGTAGCCGACGTGGAACGCCCTGTTCACTTGCTGACGCTTTCCGCGAAGTCGGAGGCGGCACTGGTGGCGCTGGCAGACCGCTACGCCCGCGATTTGCGCGATCGCCCCGACGACGCGTTAGCGAACGTTAGCTTTACCGCCAACTCGCGCCGCACGCTCTTTCCCCATCGACTCGGGGTTGTGGCAGCTACGGCCACCGAAGCCAGCGATATCCTGCATGGATTTGCGGCTGGCGATGATGCGGGAGAGGCCGCGATCGCCGGTCACGCGATATCCCCTCCCCGAGTGGCCGCGCTGTTTTCCGGTCAGGGGTCGCAGTATGCGGGTATGGGTCGAGAGCTGTACGACACGCAGCCCACCTTCCGGCAAGCCCTCGATCGCTGTGACGAGCTGCTCCAAGACGAGTTGGAGAAGCCTCTGTTAGACGTTCTGTTTGCGGTCGATAGCTCCTTACTCAACGAAACGGCCTACACCCAGCCCGCCCTGTTCGCGATCGAGTACGCGATGTTTCGACTGTGGACATCTTGGGGATTGAAGCCTGAAGCGGTAATGGGGCACAGCGTCGGCGAATACGTGGCAGCTTGCGTGGCCGGGGTGTTCAGTCTGGAAGAGGGGCTTAAGCTAATCGCCGCTCGGGGGCGGTTGATGCAGGCACTACCTGCGGGCGGCGGCATGGTGTCGCTATTGGCTCCCGTACAGGTGGCGCGAGAGGCTATTGCTGGACGAGAAGAAGAGATCGCGATCGCTGCCATCAACGGCCCACGCAGCACGGTGATTTCTGGCCGCAAGACCGCATTGGAAGACGTCTGTGCCGATCTAGAGGGTCGGGGGATCAAGCTGAAATGGCTGGCTGTCTCCCACGCCTTTCATTCGCCGCTGGTGGAACCGATGCTGGCGGAGTTCGAGCGCGTGGCGCAGCAGATTCGTTATGCCGAGCCGCAATTACCGATTGTTTCTAACTTGACCGGAGCGATCGCAGGAGCCGACATCGCCGCTCCCGACTATTGGTGTCAGCACGTACGCCAGCCGGTTCGGTTTGCCGACGGTATGCAACGGCTGCATCGAGAAGGCTATACGGCTTTCGTGGAGATGGGACCCAAACCGACTCTCCTCGGCATGGGACGTTTGTGTCTGCCCGACGACAGCAGTGACGACCGGCTGTGGCTGCCCAGCATGCACCCCGTTCGCTCCGATTGGCAGCAACTGCTGCGCGGAGCGGCGACTTTCCACGTGCGGGGGGTCTCTCTGGACTGGGCTGGATTCGATCGCGATTACGCGCGGCGATTAGAAACCTTACCCACATACGTATTTCAAGGTGAAGATTACTGGCCGTCGGGAACCTCCGAACGGTGGCGGCATCGCACTGGGACAGAGAAACCTGCCCATCCTCTTTTGGGCTATCCTTTGCGTCTGGCCGCGTCATCCGATCTGTGTTTCGAGAGCCAGTTGAGCCAGGATGCCCCCGCATATCTGCGCGATCACGGCCTGTTCCAAACCGCCATCGTGCCAGCCACGGCTTACGTTGAAATCGCCTTAGCAGCCGGAGCGATCGCCCTCAAAACCGATTCCGTCCAGCTCGAAGATATCGTCATCCAGCAGCCGTTGCCGCTGCGATCGGGAACGTCAGCTACGGTACAAACCGTGCTGAGCCCGGCAGACGAAGAGGCTGCGTACACCTTCCAAATTTTCAGCCGTACGGACGCTACCGACAGCGAAAGCTGGCTGCTGCACGCGACAGGAAGCGTCCGCTCTCGCGACGACAGCGCTCCCCCCGCGATCGATGTGGATGCCTGTCAAGCTGCGCTAACCGCTGACTTGCCCGTAGAAACCTACTACCGCACGCTGCGCGAGCAGGGATTGGAATACGGCTCCGACTTTCAGGCCATTCGTCAGCTCCGCCACGGCGACGGGCGCATTCTGGGTGAAGTGGTGCTGCCCGATCGCCTCATGCGCGAAGCCGACGACTACACGCTGCATCCCGTCCTCCTCGATGCCTGTTTGCAAGCCGTTGGTGTTGCCTTTGCCGATCGCGATCGCCGCGATCCCTGCATGCCGTTAGGGATAAAGAGCATTCGCACCTACCGCCGTTCCGGTCATCGCGTGTGGAGCTATGTCGAGCGAGTCAGTTTTGAGGGCGATCGCCACCAAAGTGCCGAGGTCGATTTGAGTGTGGTGGACGAGACTGGCGCGATCGTGGCTCGAATTGAGGGGCTGTCGCTGCGGCGCGTCGATCGCCAAACCCTCCAACGCGCGCTGCAAAAAGACGGTGGCGATTGGTTCTATCGCTTGGAGTGGCAGTTGCAACCGTTGGAGACACGGGAAGCCGAGGATGCGAGTTCCTCGAATCGATGGCTGATTCTTCAAGATGATGCGGGCGTAGGAGCGGCCTTGGTTCGACAGTTGCAGCAGCAGGGCGATCGGTGCGCGATCGTTTCGGTAGGCGATACCTACATGCAGCTTGCCGATGGCGAAACACCTCACTATCAGCTCAACCCTGCAAACCCAGAAGTATGGCAGCAGCTCCTGCGAGATACGACCGCAGATGAGTCGGATACCTATCGCGGTGTCATTCATTTATGGAGTTTGAACGACAAGCAGGAATCAGCTCCCACTCTCGACTCTCTACAGACCTCACAGCTTCAAGGATGCGGCTCAGCTCTCTACTTAGTCCAGGCTTTAGCAGCGGTGAAAGAGGCAGGGCAGCCCCAGCTATGGCTAGTAACTCGTGGAGCGCAGCAGGTGGGCAAGGCACGGGGAGCGTTGCAGGTGCAGCAGTCTCCGCTGTGGGGCTTGGGTCGCGTGATTGGCATGGAGCATCCCGAGCTACAGAGCGTCCTGCTGGATCTAGACAATTCGATGGCTAGCGCTGATTCAGCGGAGGTATTGCTCTCAGAGTTGAGCGCTTCATCGTCAGAGCCTCAAGTGGCCTACCGAAACGGTCAAAGATACGCCGCTCGTCTGGAGCGACTGCGGCAAGCTGAAGCCCAAAGCGATCGCCTACAAATCCCCGACTCGGGTGACTACCAACTGCGCATCTCCGACTTCGGCATCCTCGAAAACTTGATGCTGATGCCTCAAGAACGCCA
>JBCBTL010000131.1:0-6868 GCA_039818705.1 Cyanobacteria bacterium J06639_1 | reverse complement strand
ATGAAGCCTGGGTGGTGGTGCATCTCGAAGCCCAAAACCAACGCGAGAGTGTATTCCCCCGCCGCATGTACGTGTACAACTATCGGCTGAGCGATCGCTACGACAAGCCCGTCGTCAGTCTCGCCATCCTGGGCGACGAAGATGCCAACTGGCGACCCAACTCCTATCAAGCGGAGCTTTGGGGATGCCGAACGAGCTTCCAATTTCCTACAGTCAAATTGCTAGACTACAAGCAACGCTGGGAGGAGCTAGAGAACAGCCCGAATCCCTTTGCCATCGTGGTGATGGCTCATCTCAAAGCCAAAGAAACCCGCACTGAAACCTCCGAGCGCAGGCGTTGGAAACTCGCCCTCACGCGCCGATTGTTCGAGCAAGGCTACAGCCGTCAGCAAGTGGTCGATCTCTATCGCTTCATCGACTGGGTCTTGACCCTCCCACCCGACATCGAACGAGCCTTCCAAATCGAGCTGCAAGCTATCCAGCAGAGGAACGACATGCCTTACATCAGCACCCTCGAACGCATGGCTGCCCAGCGAGGTCGGCAAGAAGGACGGCAAGAGGGTCGGCAAGAGTTGATCTTGAATCAGCTTTCTGTTTCGGTCGGCACGATTTCGGAAGAAACTCGAAACCGCATTGGCGAGCTAGATGAAGCTCAGCTCGGAACTCTCAGCCTCGCGCTGTTGAGTTTCAAAAGTGCAGACGACCTCGAAGCATGGCTGCGATCGCTCCCCTCCCAAAACTGATTGGAGCGATCGCCTCCCTTCAAACGATCGCCCCCTGCTTCGTACTGAATTGATACAACTCGATCGCCACCTCGCGATGGCTATCCACCGTCACGATCGCGCCTTCGGGTATGGCTTGCCAGCGATCGCTGTCGTAGGGAGGCTCGGACGCTAACACGACCGCGTTGGGAAAGGCCGGATCGTCGGTTGCGTAATACAGCGTGGGGGCTGGGGCGCGGGTGGAAAAGCGTGAGGCTACGAGTTCGCGTCCGTCGGTAAACATGAGGTTGAGCGAAGCTTGCAGGTCGCTCGCTTCAGCCCACTCTGCCACCCGATCTAAAGTTTGGCGCAGCGCGTCTCGCATTCCCGCCAGGGTTGCGGGCAGGTCGTGCAGGTAGTGCAGCCAGAGGGCGAAGAGGTGTTCGGAGTCGGTGGTGCCGAGGACGGCGCGATAGTAGTCTTCGCGGAGGAGCTGGCGCACCGGGCGCATGAGGGTGTGGCGGAAATCTTGGATGAAGCCGTTGTGCATGCCCATCCAGCGATCGTGGAGGTAGGGTTGGCAGTTGCTCAAGTCCACCGCGAGGCCGGGGGTGGCGCTGCGGACGCTGGCGAAGATGAGGGGCGATCGCACGTGTTTCCCCAAGCGGGGCAGATTCACGTCGTTCCAAATGGGCAGGGTGTTGGCGTAGAGACACGGTTCGTCTAAATGCTCGGAATACCAGCCCACGCCGAAGCCGTCGGCGTTGAGCAATCCGGCGGTCATTTCCTGCGGTTGATAGCTCTGCAAGACTAAAGAATGGTCGGGGTCGGAGACAACCGTAGCGAGCGGGACTTCCGACCCCAGATAAGCAATCAATCGGCACATGATGAATTCTCGCGCGTTTCGGAACGATGAGGCTTCGTCCCTCGCTCCGAGCATACGCCACGCACTAGGCATCCATCAGCCAATAGCGATCGCCTCCGAATACGTGACGCAAATAGCTCCCCGTCAGCTCGCGATCCCAACGTTTGAGGCATACCAATACCCGCGTCAGCGTGAAGCCGATTTCAATCGCGGGTTGCAGGCGATCGGGATGGAGGGCAAACAGATCTTGGCCGTGGGTGCGCTCGTCGCGGTGGTGGGTGCTCAGGCGAATGAGATTGCGGGTCGTGCCGCCGAGCTGCTGCCAGAAACTCGTGGCAAACGCCCACCGACTGAAGCCCCAGAATTTGGCGAGGTGATTGATTTCATCCTGTAGGGGTTGAGCGATCGCCTTTTGCAACTCACCGGTGGCGTGGGCGGCCAGCCACAGATACGCAGACAGCGCCCCCCATTCCGTACTGATGCGTCCGAGGGTATGGCGACACGCCTGTTGCGTCGGTCGCGTGGAGGGGTGATAGCCATCTACAGAATTGGGTTTGACCAGGAGGGTGTCGCCGCTTAGCTTTTCGTGCAGCTTGCGGAATAGCGGCCCGTGCTGGCGCTCCTCTTTTTCCCACACGCCTAGCGAGAGAATGCGACCGTCGGCATCGAGCGTGCCCCCCATGAACTCGGCCATTTTGGGGTGGATGGGGTGCAGATAGTGGTAGCTTTCGCGGGCGTAGTCGCGAATGGGGTCTTCAATTTCGGCGGCAGAGACCAGCACGCGCACGAACAGCTCGGGACGAATGCCGACGATTTGTTCGGGGTGGATGTGGCGCAGATTGAAACGCTCCCAGGGGCGAGCTTGGGGAGTATCGAACTGGGCTTGCACGTTGGAAAGGCGATCGCTGAGGACGTTAACGGCCAGATAGCGATCGAGCAGGGCGTTAATGCGGCGGCGGGTGTCGGTATAGAACGGATCGCGAGCCACTCGTCCGGCCAAATCGGAGGCGGGCATCATCCAGGAAGCAGTTTGAGAGTAGGTCATTAGGAAAGTCTCCGAAAGCGTTAGGTGCATTCTTCGTCAGCCATTTGTGTAAATGCCACGAGATCCCCGAGCCAGACCTGAGAAGTGAGTACGGTACTGTAGTGAGGTGAAGTAGGGTGAAATGTTTTAGAGGCGATCGCCATGCAGCCGTCAGATCTCGATCGCTGGTTCGACCCTCAAACGCAGAAAGACTGGGCGAACGGCCTCATCGGGTTGACGGGATTAACCCGGCGGCGAGCGGAATGTTTCGTGCGGCTGTGTGCCTACTTGCAGCTCAAACAACAGAGCGAACCCGCGATCGTGGAAACCCTGGAGCCATCAACCGAATGGATATCCTGCACCCACGCGGAAGCGGCAGCGCTGTTTTATGCCGACGGCGATCGCGGCAGCGAGCGAGCAGCGGGCATGATGCTCGACAAACTAGAAGCGCTCGGACTGGTGCAAAAACGCTTCGACGGCAACACCACCAGCCTGCAAATCCCCCGCATTCCCCGCATTCAGCCCGACGACGACAAACCCGTATCCGCTTATCCTGATGCGTTCGCGCCGCGCACAGATGCCGTCCTCGTCGCTAACTTGCTGGCGGCGAACTACAACTGGCTGAATAAAAATTCCAGCGCCGCCCCGGTACGCATCGCCCGCCTATTGCGAACCTGGGCGAGACAGTACCCGAATGGAATGCGCGTCTTACGCCGAACGGACACCCTCGCCCCAGTCGGTTTCTACCTCCTCTACCCCACTGCCAGCGAATCGGAAGCCTGTTTTTTCGCGCCGCCCAATCGCAGCCTGCACCTCAGTTCGGGGTCGGATGTCGATCCGATCGTCATGGCCGAGCCGGGAGATCCAGATTGCGTGGCGCTGTTCGTGCGCAGCTTCGTGGTCGAGCCAGAATTCGCCGCTTACCGCACCGCGTTACTCAAAGACAGTCAAGACACCATCGCTCGCATGCAGCAGGACTTTCCCCACCTTTGCGACATGCACACCATCATCATTCACCCCACTTACGAGGCCCTCGCCTACGCCCTCGGGTTCCAGAAAAGTTATGGAAGCGATCGAGATCCGCTCTCGTGGATGTACGTCCCGATCGATCGCTTTATCGCGTTAGACATGCAGAAAGTAGCCGAGCGTGCGGGATGAGCGTGAGCGCTGACTGTGAGAATATGTCGCCCAGACGACGGGCAAGGCGTAACGAAGTCTTACGATTCTTAACGACACCGGCTGAATTTCACCAGAGCGCAGCGTATCCTGATGAGGATGTTGAGCCGTAGCGACAGCTACCGAAAAACCTATCTCAGGGGTCTTTCGCCGGGTTCGATTGCATATCACGCTGATTTACAACAAGCATTGTTTTGCAAACTTTAGGAGGCGACGTGAGTCATCAGTTAGCCACTCAACTGCGCGAGGGCACCCAAGAAGCCCACACGATGGCGGAAAACGTCGGGTTCATCAAGGGATTTTTACAGGGAGTGGTCGAAAAAGCCTCCTATCGCAAGCTCGTTGGCAATTTCTATTTCGTCTACAAAGCGATGGAAGAAGCCTTCGACGAGCATCGCGAGCATCCCGTTCTCAGTCCGCTCTACTTCCCCGAACTGTGGCGCACCCGCACCCTAGAGCGCGATTTGGCCTACTACTACGGCAACGATTGGAAGTCGGAAGTAGAAATGTCTCCGGCCTGCGCTGAGTACGTCGATCGCATTCACCAAATCTCGAAGGAGCAGCCCGAGCTGTTGGTGGCGCACGCTTACACCCGCTACATGGGCGACCTCTCCGGCGGTCAAATCCTCAAAAATATCGCCAAGCGCGCCATGGGCTTGGAAGACGGCTCTGGCTTGGCCTTCTACGACTTTGAAGAGATTTCCAACCCCGGCCCCTTCAAAAATCAGTACCGCGAAGCGATGGACGGACTGCCGATTGCTGACGAGACGGCGACGGCGATCGTGAAAGAAGCTAACCACAGCTTCCACCTCAACATGAAGATGTTCAAAGAGTTGGAAGGCAACTGGCTGAAGGCACTCTTCCGCCTGAGCTGGAATTCGCTGCTGAGCCGCTTCAAGACCAGCCAGCGCGGTTCTCAGTCCTCGCCGCAAGCTAGCTAAACTCGCGATTAACATTCGCGACTGATTAGATTCAAAAGCCCTGCATGTGCGGGGCTTTGTTGTTTGCGAGTTCTCGATAGGCTCTTAACTGTATCCGAATGTATTCATCGCTTCAGCGTGATGTTTCCAGAAGAGTTTTTGCAGTTTGGGAGACATTTCTTCTTTCCAGGCACCCACTTTACCCTTGCGGAAAAACTGCGGCCATTGGGCTTGCAGTTCCTCGAAGCTTGGGATGTCGCCCGCATCGGTGGTGAGGCGATCTAGGTTGAGTTTCGCGATTGCCTCTCCCAAAGCCGTATCGGGATCTTCGACTAAATCTTCAAAGCGAACGGTGACGGTTTGACCGCGCGATCGCCGCTTGCCCCAGTCCATCAAATGATCGCTCCACCCGCTCGTTAAAATCACGTTGCGCAGGGTGCGAGAGTAGTTTTCAAACCCGACGAGCTGCTTGAATCGCCGAATCGGGTCGTCGGTTTCCCAGTAGAACTTGAGCAAGTAGCGGGCGTGAGAGACCAGCGAGTCGCGTCCGTCGCGGATGAGCTGAATGGAGGGGTAGTCGTCGTCGGCAGGGCGCTCGTGGGTTTTGACGAAATAGAGTTCGTCCCGCTGTGCTAATTCTTCGATGGGGGCGGGTAAGGTTTCGTGGCCGACGGCATCCGCTGCCCCCATCCCCGTGATGTCGGGGTCAGCGTAGACCGAATAGGTGTTCACGCCGCATTTGTAATGCAACAGCATCCGAAAAAAGGTGTTGCCCGATCGCGGATAAGAAGCCAGCCAAACAATCATTTCCGTCAGTCCTCAACCTAAACTTGCTTGCGTTCCGCGAATTTACGCTTTTGTGCTGGATAGCGATCGCTTCCAGGCCGCCACCCGTTCGGCAGCTTCAAACCCCAGCGTGCGATAGATCGTTCGGTACAGCTTTGGCGCGGCATCCCCGGAGGGCACGAACTCGGGTGCGTGCTGGTGAATGCTCTGGATCGCTGATTTCGCCCACTCGCGATCGCTCGCCCAAATGATGCGAGCGCACTCAAACCGCGCCTGATCGATCGCTGTTTGTCGTTCGGGGGTCATCGTCTTCGTATCGAGCAGGTGCTTTTCAATGCGATCTTCAATCTCTAAGCGCCGCCGATACACTTCCCACTTGTTTTTACGCGACACCGTGCCCGTACTCCACAGCCGATAAATTGCCCCCTGCTCGTTCAGAAACCCGAAGCGCGCGCCGGAGATCAGCAGTCGAGAGTAAAGCTCGTGTTCCTGGCAGCAGGGTTGATCGACTTTCCACAGTCCGGCACGAGCGATCGCGCTTTTGCGCCACAAAGGGCCACCCGTCTGCGGCAGATACCACCGCGCCAAATAAATCCAAGGATCGCGCGGCTCGGGAAACGGTCGAAATCGTCGTGAAGTCGTATCGCCCTCGTAGCGCTCCCCCGTGGCGGGACTGCACAGAATGTCAAGTTCGGGATGCGTCTCCAGATAAGCAACTTGGGTTGCCACTTTCTCGGGCAGTAAATAGTCATCCGAGTCGAGGTATTGCAGCCACTCGCCCGTACTAAGTTCTAGCAAGCGATTGCGGGTGGCGTTGCCGCCGCGATTCGGCACCGCTTCCCAGCGAATGCGATCGCCGAACGTTTTCAGCACTTCCACGCTGTCATCGCTCGATCCATCGTCTACGACGATGACTTTGCAATTCGGATAGGTCTGATTCAGGGCGCTTTCCACCGCTTCGCCGATCCACTTTTCGGCGTTGTAACAGGGAATGAGAATGCTGACGGACGGAGACATGGCGATCGCTGGCGAACTTTGGTTAGGGATGAGGACAACTTCAGACGGCAGCGAACTCTCGCATAGCAAATTCTTCGCGGATAGTGGACGTGCAGGGGCGTAGCTGTCGCGCGGTTTGGACAAATTTCCGCACCCCTTGCCACTGAAACGCGCCGCCAACCGTGTAGTTATCGCCGTGTCCTGTGATGTACACAGCGCCGGGAAAAGGCAGTGGCGTTAGGGGCGTTCCGGCTTCCGCCATTTTTTGCTTGATGATGGTGTGGCCGAACCTGAGAATCGAGCAGTTGTTCCGGCTTTCTTCGCTCGTATCTTTGGGGAAATCGATCAGTTTGGCGCTGACGATCGCGTTCGTGCCGCAGTTAAAGCGATCGTTGCGCAA
>JBCBTL010000130.1:0-6879 GCA_039818705.1 Cyanobacteria bacterium J06639_1 | reverse complement strand
CTCGAACCCTACTCATTCTATTTGCAATTCGTTACATTACGCGGCTTTTCTGCCGTAGCGATCGCGTTCGAGCGTTCATTTTTTTAAGCCGCTGCCTCGGCTTCGGGCTGAGCTTCACCGTCGCGCACCGTGAGGACGATATCAACTACGTCTTTATTGGGGGTGGTCATGGCGACATCTACATCGCGCCCGAAAAATCCGGCCATTTGCTTTTCATAGCTGCGCTCCCACTTTTCGTAGGGCACTTTGGGGGTGTTGAAGCGCAAACGCAAGACGTAACGACCGTCCTCGGTTTGTTCTTCGTTGTAAGCAGCGATGCGGGGCAGTTCGGCATCGGTCGCCCCTTTCAACTTCAGGTGTTCGAGCGCCGTATCCAGGTGTGCGTCTGCGCCGTAGTTGTATTTGGTGATGTCCTGGCGGATTTGAGTTTGAATCTCAGTCGCTTGGCGATCGCGCAGCGCCAGAATCTCGTCGGTCGCAGCTTTGAGCGGAGGAACGGGCTTCAGTTCGACCGCTTTCATGACTGCGCCGCCCAACAGCAACGGCAACCCGAACGACAGACCCACTAAGTTGGCGGTGGGATTGTTGTACTCGACAAAGCCCCAAATCGTGCCCGCCACGCCGAGGACGAGGACGATCGTGCTGAGGGGGACGGGAAGGCGACTGAACATGAGGGAAATGCCGTGGGTTGAGGGACAGCGGGCGATCGCGCGAGTGACGCGATTCAAATGTAACGTACTGTAAATTAATTTATCAGGCTGAGGTCGTCGAGGCGATCTCTGGCGATCTCCGGGACATAGTCGAGGTTGGGTCGAAGCTAGGACTGACAAGGCTAGCCTTGTCTTGAGGGGCAATTGAGAAGTTTTCTGGAACGATACGTGTCGTTACATTCGTCGAATGCCTGAGCTGGTCGGGCTTTTGCACCCCTCGAAGCGCGACGCAAATGTTAACATATGCGGAATATTCGCAAGATCTCCATGCATTTGTGCTGCTAACCGATTGGCTGATATGACTTCGTTCCCTACGTCCCGAGGTTCGTACCGTGACTGCTAGCACCCTCTCCGATTCCGCTCGCCAAGCTGATGCCAACGCCCAGCTCCCCTCAGAAATCGAACCCAATCGGCAACTGATTGTCATTCTCGACTTCGGCTCGCAATATTCCGAACTGATCGCGCGGCGCATCCGGGAAACGAATGTCTATTCCGAAGTCCTGTCCTATCGCACTACCGCCGAACAGCTTGCGAAGCTGAATCCGCGCGGCATTATCCTCTCGGGTGGCCCGAACTCGGTCTACGACGCTAACGCCCCCGTCTGCGATCCAGAAATTTGGCAGTTGGGCATCCCCGTATTGGGGGTTTGCTACGGGATGCAGTTGATGGTGCAGCAGCTCGGCGGTCGTGTAGAAGCTGCCAACAAGTCCGAGTACGGTCGCGCGGCACTGTCTGTAGGCGACCCTACCGACCTGCTCACCAACGTCGAAGACGGCAGCATCATGTGGATGAGTCATGGCGACTCGGTGACGCAAATGCCGGACGGGTTTGAAGTTCTAGCCCAAACAGACAACACGCCTCATGCCGCGATCGCCGATCACGAGCGCAAACTCTACGGCGTGCAGTTCCACCCCGAAGTCGTCCATTCCGTCGGCGGTCAAGCCCTGATTCGCAATTTCGTCTATCACATTTGCGAATGCGAACCCACCTGGACGGTGGAAGCGTTCGTAGAAGGAGCAATCCGGGAAATTCGCGCCAAGGTGGGCGATAAGCGGGTGTTGCTGGCGCTTTCGGGGGGCGTGGACAGTTCGACGCTGGCCTTCTTGCTGCACGAAGCGATCGGCGATCGCCTGACGTGCATGTTCATCGACCAAGGCTTCATGCGCAAAGGCGAGCCGGAAAGACTCGTGGAGCTATTCCAGCAAAAATTCCACATCAACGTCGAGTACGTGATGGCGCGGGAACGCTTCTTAGAGCGCATCGCGGGCATCACCGACCCCGAGCAGAAGCGCAAGCGCATCGGCCACGAGTTCATTCGCGTGTTCGAGGAAGAGTCCAAGCGTTTGGGGCCGTTCGACTATTTGGCTCAAGGCACGCTCTATCCCGACGTGATCGAATCGGCAGATTCCAACATCGACCCCCAAACCGGGGAGCGCGTGGCGGTCAAAATTAAGAGCCACCACAACGTCGGCGGCTTGCCCAAAGACCTGCGCTTCAAGCTAGTGGAACCCCTGCGCAAGCTATTCAAAGACGAAGTGCGCAAAGTTGGGCGATCGCTCGGCCTCCCGGAAGAGATCGTCAAGCGCCATCCCTTCCCCGGCCCCGGCCTAGCCATTCGCATCATCGGCGAAGTGACTGCCGAGCGGTTGAACACCCTACGCGATGCTGACCTGATCGTGCGCGAAGAAATTGCCAGCGCGGGCTTGTATCACGATGTCTGGCAAGCCTTCGCGGTCTTGCTGCCCGGAGTGCGATCGGTGGGCGTAATGGGAGACAAACGCACCTACGCCGCGCCCGTCGTCCTGCGCATCGTCAGCAGTGAAGACGGCATGACCGCCGACTGGTCGAAAGTGCCCTACGAGGTGCTAGATACGATCGCCAATCGCATCGTCAACGAAGTCGCGGACGTCAACCGAGTCGTCTACGACATCACCTCCAAGCCCCCCGGCACGATCGAGTGGGAGTAGCCCAACTCCACCTCGGTGGCCGCTAGCGTGTCGCCCTCCCCCCCATTTCCGATCGCGGCTGAGACGCTCCTCGCGTTTCACCGCTGCCCTCGCCAGCCCTACCTAGAACGGTTCGGCCCGCAAGAGGAGCGCGCCGCTCCCAGCGATTTCCTCAAGCACCTGCGCCGCGATCGCCTCGCCCTCCTCGCCGAAATCCAGGCCGCGTTTCCGGGGGATAGCGCCAAAGTCAGCCGCTCGGAACCGCTAGAGACAGAGGGCGATCGCCTCGCCCACCTCCAGGCACGGGCGCGACGCACGCGCGACCTCATGGATGCCGGAGCCGAACTGATTTACGGCGGCGTGCTGCTGGATGTAGACTCTCCTGCCCTCGTCAGCTTTCCCGATATTTTGGTGCGCCAGGAGCGCCAGGATTCCGAGTTTCGCTGGTACTACGCCCCGGCGATCGTGCGGACGGGCAAGCAGGTCAAACCTCCCTATCGCCTCGCCCTCGCGATCGCCAGCCATCTGCTCGAACGCACGCGCGGCCAGGTCGTCACGCGCGGACGACTGGTGTTGCGCGATCGCCAGTGGCGGCACGTCGAACTCACCCACGCCCGCGCCAGTCTCCCCGCCCTCATCGAGGATTTCATGACGGCCTTCAGCCAGCCCGAAGCGCCTGACGTTCACATGTCCCGCAGTCGGTGCGGTTTATGTACGTGGTACGACCACTGTCGCGATCGCACTCGCGCCACCCGCCCCCTCGCACTCTTACCCGGCGTGACCGCCCCTCGCTACCAAGCGTTGCAATCGGCAGGCATCGACAGCATCGCCCATCTAGCGGGGGCTGAGATCGACGAGTTGAAAGACATGCCGGGGATCGGTCACGCCACGGCGCGCAAGCTGATTTCACAGGCGCGAGCCACCCACGACGGGAAAGCGATCGCCCTCAAACCCTTCGCGCTCCCGTCTGCCGAAGTGGAACTCTATTTCGACATCGAAGCCGACCTCGCCCGCAACGCCGCCTATTTGCTGGGAGTCCTCGCCGTCGATCGCTCTGCCAAAAGCGCCCACTACCGCGCCTGTCTCGCCGACTATCCCGATGACGAAGGCAACAACTGGGTCGCATTCCTCGAACTTATCGCCCGCTATCCGCAAGCCCCGATCTACCACTTCCACTCGTTTGAAGTCCAAACCTGTCGCCGACTCGCCGAAGCCTATGAGACTGACAGTTCCACCCTCGCAGCCGTCATCGATCGCATGGTGGATCTCCATCCCATCGTCAGTCAGTGCCTAGCACTCCCCACCGAAAGCTATTCCCTCAAACACATCGCCCGCTGGCTGGGATTTAGTTGGCGACAGTCGGATGCGGACGGGGCGCAGTCGATATTTTGGTACGCGCAGTGGCTGGAAACAGGCGATCGCGATTTCCTCAACGCCACCGTGACCTACAACGAAGACGACTGCCGCGCCACCCACCACCTCAAAACTTGGCTGGAAAGTCACGCCGATCGGCTTTGCAACACCCATAAGCTTCTTGCCGTCCAGGGCAGTGGGGTTCGGCCATCTCCATCCATCCAATTCCCCAACCGCGACTCTAGCCAGAATGTGTAGAGCGCGATGCGACAGCATTTTGCGACGATGCAGCTGTGAAAGGGGTTGAAGAGCGATCGTTTTGCTCTGCGATGGATGTTGGGGCGATCGCCTTCAGACGACATCAAACCTCTGCAAGAGAAAATGCGAGAGTATATCAACTGTGGAGTGCAATTAGCGTGGCTGGTTGACCCACGAACTCGGAATGTAGAGATCTGTCGCGCGAATGGTACGGTTGAGGTTTTAGAAGAACCTTTACAGCTTTCTGGCAAGGATATTTTGCCAGAATTCTCTTTCTCCACAACACGAATATTCTGATTACTGGGAGTCATTTTACTGAGAGTCGAAAAATAACTGCGCGCTTTTTACAGATAATTCTTCATAAAAACTTGATCGCCTTCCAAAAAAGCCATCAGGAAATATTTTTCTAACTGGATAGATTTCGAAGAATGTTCGGGATGAGCTTTTTTCTGAAGAGAGATTGCTAGAATAGCTCAAGTAAAAAGTTCGCAGAATGAATTGATCTTGTTTAGCAATTCGATGAAAAATACACCCAAAGTCACTTTACCCTTGCTATCAAATCAAGCTTGGATTTTTTTGATTTTCGCATTGATATTAAACTCTTTGTGGGAAGGTGATAATCTGTTTGTCCAGTATCTGCTTGAACAGATTGGAATGATAGGTATTGGTTTTGCCTTTTTTGCGTTTGTCTTTTCGGCTACGCTTGAAGGACTTCTGTTTGAAACTTCCCTTCATGGATTTATCATGCCACTTAGTAAATTAACAAGAGGATTCTTCGAGTTTTTTATGGCAAGTATCTTGCACATATACGTATTAATGGTTTGGCTGACTTTCTCGCAGGGCAGCATGATTAAAGGATTGGCACTCAATCTTTGGTTTGCAGCTTTCTTTCCAATAACATTTGCTTTTATCTATGTTGCTACATGGCATATTTTCTCACGACCGATTAGGCTTCGATTTCGTTCGATAAGTAGAGCAGCTCGTATCAGAGACGTATCAATTACTAGACGAAATATTCTTGTTCACTGTCTAATGAATATTGCGTTTCTAGTCTTCATTTTTATTGAGATGATGTCGATTTTTGCTTCACAATGATTTAAGACTTGGCAGTATTATGTTTTTACTGATGTCGTCTCCGCCTTAAAGCTATGCTTTTCTTGCTAGGATGTAGTCATTCTGTGAGGTCGTACATCAAATCATGCATATAGAAAACTTGCATCCTCTATACATTGCTGATGAATCTGGGAAGCGGATTTCGGTAATCTTGCCAATAGCAGAATTTGAAAAGCTTTTAGAGGATCTTGAAGACTTGGCGATTCTTGCCAAACGCAAAAATGAGCCTACAGTGACCTACACAGAACTCATGGCCGAGCTGAAACGCGATCGCCTCCTGTGAGACCGTTTGGCAGCTCCCGACACTCGGGTAAAGATGACGCTCGATCTCGCTAGACATTTCTGTAGTATGCGTGTAATACTGACGCTAACGAGTTTTTTCGAGAGACCTCCCGTGAGACGCTCTACCCTCCGATTTACGATTTTGGGTTCCCATCGCTGGCCAACGATCGCACTAGCGAGCGGATCTGGCTTGGCGGGCGGCAGACAGACCGAACAGAGCGTCATAGATCTGTGCGCGGATCGCCTGTATTTCGGATTCCCCAATGAATTCAAACCAACCCCACATAGCGGGCGTCGATGCAAACCTAGAGAGGCTGTACTGACGTAACCACCAGAAACTCACGTTTAGTTTTCTGCCCCCGCTTTAGCATCACGCCGAAGCGGGGGTTTTGTATGGAAGGAGCCGAATGGATATGACTGCAACAGCCAACGCCCCACCCTCGCGTCTCTCGACCGCGTTGGTGGTGGTGTTCTCCAAAAACTACCTACCCATCACGCAGGTCAACACGCGGCGGGCCGCCACCTTGCTGCTCTCCGGTCGCGCCGAACCGCTCGACTTAGCCGAGAGCGTTGCCACTTGCACCCCGGTGGTTTGCCTGCGATCGCCGAATCTCGTGTTGCCCGTGCCGCCGCACATTCGCCTGACGGTCGGCCACATCGAACGATTGTGGAAAACCCCAGCCGTCTCCCGGCGAGAACTGCTGCGACGCGATCGCCACACCTGCCAGTACTGCGGTTCGGGCAAAGCTTTGACACTCGACCACGTAGTTCCCCGCTCCAAAGGCGGCGCGCACGCGTGGGAAAACCTCGTCATTGCCTGCGCACCCTGTAATCAGAAAAAAGGCGATCGCACCCCAGACCAAGCGGGCATGATGCTGAAAGCCAAGCCCAAAGCTCCCATCCACCCCGCTGTCGCCTTTGCCGACCAGTTCTGGCAAGTGTCTCGCCCAGAAGACCCCTCTGAAGTGATGAAGGAGGCAAGCTGATGTTGAAATTGATCTACAGCGAATTGGGTCTGCATCTCGAACACCTGCCTCTCACCGTAGAGGAAGTGCTCGCCTGTCGCGTAGTGCTGGCCGTTCAAACTGGACAGGCCTTTCACTTAGAGCCGAGCTGTGCCTCATTCCTCTTGCCCGCTGATTTAGCGCAGTTAGAGGAACTGGAAATAGCGATCGCCAACTCCAGGGCTACCAACATCGCCATCGGCCAGGTGGACG
>JBCBTL010000129.1:0-6892 GCA_039818705.1 Cyanobacteria bacterium J06639_1 | reverse complement strand
GTTCGAGGTGTTCTTCGTAATCTTGCAGCCGCGCCTGGGCGCTGACGCGATCGGCAATTTCTGCATGTAATTTCGCGTTGCTGGATTCGAGAGCCGCCGTACGATCGCGCACCCGCTGCTCTAGCAAGTCATTATTTTTTTGCAGTTGGCGCTCGGCCATCACCCGCTTGGCCACTTCATCGCGCAGTTTCTGATTGGTGCGTTGCAGCTTGCGGGTGCGATCGCTGACGAGCTGTTTGAGGGTGCCGATCGCGCTGTGCATCTCCGACAGGTCGATCGCCTGCAACATGCTGGTTTGGGTCACGATACCGGCCAACTGAGCGCGATCGCCCGCCACCACCAAGCGCCGCACCCCCAGCCGCTGCATGGCTGCGTGAGCCTCCGCCAGCGAGTCGTCGGGGTGCAAACATTCCAGCGGCGCGCTCATCACCTCCTGCGCGAGCGTGCGGTTCAAATCGAGGTTCGCCACGCGAAACCCCACGATGTCCCGCTCGGTGACGATGCCGATCGGGCTGATGCGTTCGCCGCTGGCATCGATGTCCACGATGACGATAGCGCTGACGCGCTCGCGCGCCATCTGCTCGGCTAGCTTTTGCACCGAGACCGATCCCAGAGCCGATTGCACCCGCGTTGCCATCACGTCGCGAACGCGGCGCATTTTCAACAGATTCGAGGGCTGCAAAATGGTGCGAATGCTGGCGGGCGTGACTAACCCCGTGACGTTACCCGCCGCATCGAGCACTGGCAGGTGGCGGATGCGATACTGCCGCAGCAGCAGCAAAGCCGACGATAAATCGGGTCGGTCGGCCTCGCAGAGGGTGAACACGTTACGGGTCATCACCTGCGCGACGCGCAAGTCAGCCGCGAGCGTTCCTGCCGCCGTCAGCTTCACCACATCCCGCTCGGTGAGAATGCCTTCGAGCCGCTCTCCCGCCATCACCAAAACGCAGCTAGCGCGCCTGCGCGGCGAAGCGTCTCGACCCGCGTCATCGGCATTGCTCGCACGATGACCGCAGCGCATCAATCGCAAAGCATCCGTCAGGAATTCATCTGCCGATACGGTCAAGACGTGACGCTCGATCGCGTCTTCGAGGCTAGGGAGAGGAATAACCACGACATTACGAAATAAACGACTGAAGTAAATGGCAACCGAACCCAGTCGCCCCGGTACGTCGCGGCGACTCCACACAAGCGGATGCACGCCAACTCAAGCACCCACATAACCCAGAAAAAATCTTCAATTAACGTAACAAAGAGTTCGCAAATCCCAGAACCGAAAAAACACTCATTTTCAGGACTATGCGTAATGTTTTGTATGGACGAAAGCCAAATTTAGGACGATAAAGTTTCAGAAAAGTGTGAAGGAACTGTGAAAGTGTTGCGATCGCCGCGATCGTATCTGGCAGCATTCCCATCAGAGCGCATTCGCCCCAGAAGGTATCCGAATTGAAGCCAAAATTGCTCAAACTTCCGTGGGATTGAGCGCAATCATCGCCCAGGTGATGTACGTACCGATCGGACTCCACAGGACGTAGGGCAAAAGCAGCAGACCTGCCGCGGCAGACACCGGCCACACAGCCACGGTCAGCAGCGCTCCCATCACCCACCCGGTTGCTCCCAACACGCAGCCGACGCGGAGGCTACGCAAGCCGCACATAGCTGGCATGTAAGCCATAATCGCCACCTCGACCGCCGCATATCCCGCCATCCACAGCCACCGGCGCGACGCGATCGCCTCCTGCTGCCACACCCATGCCGCCGAAACAATGCCGCAGATAAAAATCGAGATCCAAATGAAGGGAATCGCAGCCTCAAACGTCAGCCAAGCCGGGCGACGCAAGCGCATAAACCAAGCGTAATCCGTGGGAAACGCGCGATTGACCGCGACCGCGATCGCCGTTGCCACTCCCGCGATCGTCAGTATCGACATCCACATCGCACCCTCCCGTCCTGCTTCGGAGTGGTCTGTTTTGGCATGGCTTGTCTTGACTTGATTGCATCTGAACGTTGGCGTTTGACGACCAACACCAGCACGCTCCACATCTTACCGAGCCGCTGCGGCGAATCTGCTGGAGTGCATTCGTGACCCACTCCCATTACGCAACGAACTCCCCACGAAACGTGAGGAGTCCGGAGAATAACTTAACCAGCAGGCCGCAAATGCCCGCGCCAACCCTAGAACGTGATGTCGTCGTTGGAGCTGCCCCACATGCCCCAGGCAAAGGCAATGGCAATCGCAGCGTAAACCCAGACGGTGGGTGAGAATTCCATGGAGTGATTTCCGAAGTTTTGTTATGAATGCATCAATTATTGTGACGACGACTTGATATGTCAAGTCATATCGTCAAATAAGTTAGGGGAACTTGAAAGATGCTCGTTCCAAGCCCCCCCAAGAGCTACATCAAGCCGATTTGCGACAAGATGCCTTGGCCAGTTAACAGCTCAGTACCGATACCGATGACGAAGCCCAACATGGCCAAACGACCATTCCACTTCTCGGCGAAGGCGCTGAATCCAAACTTTGCTTGGTCTTCCATGACTAAAACTCCAAGAGTGCAACTAGCAGACTCAACTTCATAATGCGTTACGAACTGCTTAATGTCAATTTTCGTAAAAAGCATTGACAAACTTCTGCATTCGTGGAGTTTCCGGCAGGTACAGGCCAGTAGGGGATAATTGGGGCTCTGGCTAGCGAGGAGTTCGGGATGGCGATCGCGCTGTATCCAGGCAGTTTCGACCCAATTACGCTCGGGCACCTAGATATCATCGAGCGGGCGAGTCGGTTGTTCGACCGGGTGGTGGTTGCCATTCTCAAAAACCCCACCAAAAATCCGTTGTTTTCGCCCGAGCAGCGGGTTCGTCAAATTCAGCAGGCTACGGCGCATTTACCTGCCGTGCGGGCGATCGCGTTTACGGGCTTAACGGTCAACTGCGCGCGCGAATGCGGCGCGACGGTCTTAATTCGCGGGTTGCGAGTCATGTCGGACTTCGAGTTCGAGCTGCAAATGGCACACACCAATCAGTCGTTGGCTCCGGAGTTGGAGACGATCTTTTTGGCAACCAATCACGAGTACAGCTTTCTCAGCAGCAGCTTGGTGAAAGAAGTGGCGAAGTATGGCGGGCCGCTCGAACCGATGGCTCCGAAGAATGCGATCGCCGACCTGCACGCTCTCTTTCCGCCGAAAGGCGAGGCTTGAGGGGTTTACGGGTCGGGTCGAATTATCAAGTTGAGTTCCCGGTTAGATGAGCGGCGCGATGCTGCTGCTCCCGCTCGATCGCCTCGTAAAGTGCCTGAAAATTGCCTTCCCCAAATCCCACAGCGCGCTGCTGACGCTGCACGATTTCGTAGAAAAAGGTCGGTTCGCCGAACAGCGGACGGGCGAAGGTTTGCAGGAGCAGGCGATCGGGAGGCTCTAGGTCGGCTAACAGATGAATGGGGCGGAGTCGCTCGACGCGATCGCGCAACAGGGGGTTGGCGGCCATGCGATCGTAATAGCTGGACGGAATGGCGAGAAATTCGACCCCGCGATCGCGTAGCGTACCGACGGTGCGTTCGATGTCCGACGCGTGGAGGGCAATGTGCTGAATGCCGGAACCGCCGTTGGCCTCTAAAAATTCTTGCACCTGCGATCGCGCGTGGGTCGGTTCGTTGATGGGAAGCTGCAAGCCGCGATCGCGGCAGCCCATGACGACGCTGCGCAATCCCGAATAGGGGGTGTGAATGTCGAAGCGATCGAGCGGCTCTAACCCCAATACCTCCGCGTACCAGCGCGCAGCAGTTTGCAGGCGATCGCGACCCACGTTCAGAACGGCATGGTCGATGTGGGTCAAGGAAACCTCAGGGCTGAGGCTTGCAGGCGAACGCGCGGCAGGGGTACCGGGTAGCAGTGCGTCGTCGGGCTGGGAAGAGGGCGATCGCTCGATCAGGGCGTGGCGAATGCCGAACGGAGTTTGAATGCGTATCCCGCGATCGCGCCCGTCGTTCCAGTCCGGCCATCGCTCGAAATTAGGGCGATCCAGTTTGGAGCGATCGAGCTTGGGGTGCTTGAAACTAGAGCATTTGAAATTAAGGCGATCGCGCAGGTGAGAGATCGCCCCATCAAGGCGATCGACCCGCAGGCCGATTTCGGCAACCCCGCGGGCGCGCTGGCGGCGGAAGCGGGCCACGGGGCTGCAAGCGGAAAGCGCTTGAGACAGCAACAGGTGGATATCGGCGTGACTGACCCAAACGTGCAGCGTGTCGTCTGTTTGCCAGCGCGATCGCTCGCTGAACTGCCACGTATCGAGATAAACGCGCCGCCAATGCTCGACATCATCGACGTAGAACTGTACGTAGTCGATCGCCAGACAACTCCACTCCTGCACCCCGAACACTCCTCTAGCGATCGCGAGTTAGCAAACGGATTCATTCTAGAAGTCTGTTCGGGGCGATTGCGTTCTCCTTAAAGCAGATTTCCACCGGCTCAGCTAGAGCTACTGCGCTGGCGATCGATATCGAGGGCGCGAGCGAGAGCGACTTTTTCGGTGGCGCGCCGCGCGTAAGGCTCCAGCTCGCCCGCTGTCGCTCCCGCGATCGCGCTCAAATCGGCCAGCGTCATCCCTTGGGTCAACATGTCCACCAGCCAAGTATCGCGGGCTTGCCCGAAGGTCACGTCCGCTTCCGTCGCGATCGCTGCGGTGACGCGCTGCCAACACGCGCGGAGGTCGGATTCTGTGGCGGGTTGCTCGGCGGCAGTCAAAAACAGCGACTCGCGATCGTCTTTGCGACTTTTCAGCCATTGCGTCAGCGGGTTGCGGCTGTAAGAACCGTAGCGATGTGACAGCACCCAACGGTTGACGGGGACTTGACGCGGGGGAGCCGAGGGCACGGCAATCGACAGTTGGCGCGGATCGCTGAGAACGTGCGATCGCTTGAGCTGCGCCATCTCCGCGACGCGAATGCCGGAGGCAAAAGCCAAATAGACGATCGCGTAGTTACATCCGCCCATTTTTTTCGCGTGCAACAGCATCGAGCGCACGGTAGTTGCGGGCAGGTCGTACGCCAACAGAGTGTTCGCAGGTAGTTCGTTCGTAGAGATTGATGTCTGGACAGGCGGCACAGGCGTCGAACCCGAACTCGGTTCAGCCAGCAACAGCACCGCGATCGCCGAGCCAAAATCTGACAGGTCGGCCTCAGCGGGAGCGTCGGTCTGGGTCAACGCGGCGATCGCGTATCCGAAAACGACGGCATTGAGTACCGTCGCACTCTGTCGGGCAGACAGACGCAGCCCGTTGGAGGCAACCGCCGATTGCAAACTGGCCTCCGTATGGCGTTCGAGGGCGACCTGCCACTGCGCGATCGCCGTACGCGTCTCAGGAGCGAATAACTCGGCCTCGCCGACGAGCGATCGCGTTAACGCCGGATGTGCCAGCAGCCACGAAAGGCGATCGCGCACGCAATCTCGCAGCGCCGCTGCGACATCCCCACTGGGGGAAAGCGCGGGAACGAGATCTAACCACTGCTGGAGTTTCGCCTCATCCTGGAGCACCGCCAAGAGCAAGCCATACTTGCTATTAAACTGCCGAAACAGCGTCACTTCATTCACCTCAGCCAGGTCGGCAACCTGGCGAGTAGTGGTTTCCGCGAGTCCTTGCCGCGCGAAAAGCTGGATGGCGGCTGCAATCAACCGCGTTCTGGATGAAGAGCCTCGGGATGAAGATTTAGCTGTTGCCACAACTCACTCTGTAAGTAGCACTTGCATCTTACCGAAATCCAGTGCTACAGTCACGAATGTAAGCGCCACTTGCACAGGCTGGCTGCTCTGCGATCGCTCCTTCGAGATCGACTCAGCGCGCGATCGCATGTCGTTTCTTTCACGCCAAGTATGACCTCAACCTCGCTTTCCACTGCCCGTCAGGGCAGGCGGTCAACCGCGCTCGATTGGCCGACCGTCATCTTTTTCGCTGTCTTTCACGCGCTGGCATTGCTGGCTCCGTGGTGCTTTTCTTGGTCGGGGCTGGCTGTAGCCGTGGGGCTGCACTGGCTGCTGGGCAGTATCGGTATCTGCTTGGGCTATCACCGCTTGCTCGCCCACCGCAGTTTTCAGGTGCCGAAGCTGGTGGAATACGCGATCGCCACGATCGGTGCGCTGGCGCTACAAGGTGGCCCCATCTTTTGGGTGGCCGGACACCGTCAGCATCACGCCTTTACCGAGCACCCCGACAAAGATCCCTACTCAGCCAAACGGGGCTTTTGGTGGAGTCACATGCTCTGGCTGTTCTACCCGAACCCCCAAGTGTTCGATCGCGCGCTTTACCAAAAGAACGCGCCCGATTTAGCCCGCGATCGCTACTATCAGTGGCTCGATCGGTATTATTTGGCGTTGCAAGTGGTGTTGGGCATCATTCTGTTCGCGCTGGGCGGGTGGTCGTGGGTGGTCTACGGCATCTTCGTACGCTCGGTTGTTCTCTGGCACACGACGTGGCTGATCAACTCGGCTACGCACGTGGTGGGCGATCGCCGTTTCGAGGTTGACGACCATTCTCGCAATCTTTGGTGGGCGGCACTGCTTACCTACGGTGAAGGCTGGCACAACAACCACCACGCTCATCCCAAGGTGGCTCGGGCCGGCTGGACGCGCTGGGAAATCGACCCCACTTGGTGGGTGATTCAGATCATGCAGCGGTTGGGCATTGCCCGCAAAGTGGTGATGCCACCCCCGTTGAAGTGAGTTTGCAAGAGCAAAGCAGACCTGCAATAAACAGGGCGGCGATCGCTTCTCGTGCGAGAAGCGATCGCCGCAGTCGTTGGCAAGAATCCGCCGCTCCAGAAGTCTCCAGTCTTGCATCTGGATGACTCGTCAATCGAGGTGGCTCGTCGAGCCGTGTGGCTAGAGACGGGTACGAGTGTTGC
>JBCBTL010000128.1:0-6966 GCA_039818705.1 Cyanobacteria bacterium J06639_1 | reverse complement strand
AATGCTTGACGTACTGCTGCCTGTGGCCACATTGAAACTGGCAATCAGGCTTTGAGTGCCATGACGGATGTATTCAAACTCCTCTTTCACGCAGCGTCCTGGCTTCATCGGGATACTCGGCATCTTGCGTTCGAGGGCTTGAATCCCGGTCATTTCATCCAGGCTGAAACTCAATTCCCCTCGCTCAGCCCGCTCGATGGCTAGCTCATAGACCTCACAGATGTCTTGGACTTTGAGTTCAAATTGGGCATCCGGGGGGGATGAAGCCAGTAGCGAGTCTGGTGCGGTTTGAGCTGAGCTTCTTTGAGCAGACGAGCCACATGGCGGGGACTGATGCTCTCAACGATGCTCTGATTGACCATCTCCTGGGCGAGGTCGTTGGCACTCCAGTGACTGATGGGGCGCTCGTATTTTTCAGGTGGGTCACAGGCCATCGCGTAGAGCTGGGTGATTTGCTCCAAGCTGAACTTGGCTGGGGTGCCAGAGCGAGCGGCGTCTTGGAGACGCTCGACCACGGACAGCTCGCTGGTTTGCAGGGCTAGCCATCGCCGTCGCCACAGGCGAACGGTATCTTTGGTAATGCTCAGTTGTCGAGCAATCGCGCCCTGAGTGTGGCCATGGGCTGCGGCCAGGATGATGCGGGCTCGTAAGACGAGTTGTTGGGGAGTACTCGGGCGACGTACCAACTTGTCCAGTTCGGCTTGTTCTGGCTCACTCAGGATGATGGGCGGCATGACTGAACGGGGCATGGGATGAGACCTCTACCTCTCTTCTTCAAGGATAGAGCCACTTATGCCAACCTGTACTAGTGAAATAGCGCTTTTAGCTCTTTCCATAACGCCAACTGCGAGACATTCGATCGCGATTGTGTGAGCAATCCCTGACTGGGGCTGACAAGCAGGGTTAGCAAGAAAAATCCCGATACGACTAAGACAATCGCTGGCCCAGAAGGGAGATTGAAAAAGTAGCTCAAATACATGCCGCTGACGCTTCCGACCACGCCGATCGCCGACCCCAACAGCATGACTTGATGAAGACGAGGGACGAGTAAATAGGCTGTTGCGCCGGGGGTAATCAGCATCGCCAGTACCAAAATCAACCCGACTGCTTTCATGCTGGCAACCAGCGTCAGCGCCACCAACAGCATGAGTCCGAAGCCGAGCAGGTGAATGGGTAAACCCGCCGCTTGCGCAGCAATGGGATCGAAGCTGTAAAACAGGAGTTCTTTGAACAGAGCCGCGACCACCGCCAAAATTAAGATCGCGATCGCCACGGTAGATACCACGTCGGCTTGGGTTACACCCAAAATATTGCCGAATAGAAAATGATTGAGATCGATTTTATTGTCTTTTTGAATGACCGTAATCAGCGTAATTCCCAACGAAAAAAACGCCGAAAAGACGATGCCCATCGCCGCATCTTCTTTAATCGTCGTCTGCGTCCGAATCCAGTCAATCGCCACCGTACTCAGCGTGCCCGCAATAAATGCACCGACGTAAATGTTAAAGCCAAGAAGATAGGCGATCGCCAATCCAGGCAGGAGCGAATGACTGATAGCATCCCCCAGCAGGGAGAGCCGCTGCACCATCAGATAGCTGCCCATCACCGCACAAATAATGCCGATCGCGACGGCTACCACCAGCGATCGCTGCATGAATCCATACTGCAAAGGCTCCAGCAGCAGGTCGAGCATCACGCGGCTCCGCGATTGTAAAAGGCAACTTTGCCGTCGTAAGCGCGATCGAGATTGGGGGCAGTCAACACCAGTTCGCGCGCGCCGCTGGCAATCAGTTCGCGATTGAGTAGAACCAAACTATCGAAATGGGTCATAGTCTCGCCCAAGTCGTGATGAACCACCAGTACAGTTTTTCCCGCCGCCGCTAGCTCGTGAAAGATATCGAAAATCACCGCCTCGGTCTTTTTATCGATACCGACGAACGGCTCGTCAAAGAAGTAAGCATCAGCCTCCTGCACCAACGCCCGCGCCAGGAAGATCCGCTGCTGCTGGCCGCCCGACAGTTTGCCGATGGGGCGATCGCGTAACTCCAACGCGCCGACTCGTTCTAGCGCTGCGGTGGCAAGCTGCCGACTGTCTGCTGAAAATCGCTGAAACCAGCCCGTTTTTTTAACGCGACCCATCATCACCACATCCCAAGCGGTGGCGGGATACGTCCAGTCAATTTGCGATCGCTGCGGCACGTAGGCCACGCGATCGCGCTGGTCGGCCAGAGAGCGATCGCCATAGAGCGTTTCACCCTGACTGGCAGGAATTAAGCCCAGCATCGCCTTCATCAGCGTGCTTTTCCCCGCTCCGTTGGGGCCGATAATGCCAACCACCTGACCGGCAGACATAGTAAAACTCACGTTGTCGAGCGCTTCCACAGACCGATACGACGCGCTCAGATGGCGCACGTCGAGAACGGGATCGCCCGTCGTGACAACAGTTCTCAGTCGCGGTCTGCGAGTCATGCCTAGCCTCCAGGAGGGCTTTCATTTTCCTTTCACTTTTTACTATAGTAGCTTCAGAGGCGCTAAAAATGAAAGCAAAATGAAAAGTCTCGGCTGGAAGAGAACGCTCGCGATCGCCCTGCTGACAGGATTGGGAGTCTGGGGCTGTGCGGCAGAGTCGCCCGATTCGACTGAAGTTTCGGGGGGCGATCGCCCGCGCGTCGCGACCACGTACACGATGCTGGCAGACTTGACCGAGCAGATCGGCTGCGAGGCGATCGACCATCGCAGCCTGCTCGATCCCGGAGCTGATCCGCATCTCTACGAACCCGTTCCGCAGGACAGTCTCGCGATCGAATCTGCCGATTTGATTTTCTACAACGGCTACAATCTCGAACCCGCCCTGATTCGTTTAATTCGAGGGGGCGCGGTGCGGGGCACATCCGTCGCCGTGGGCGAGCGCGTGGATCCGCTGGCGATCGCGGGCGAGACCGAACCCGACCCTCACGTTTGGGGCGACGTGGAAAACGCGATCGTGATGGTGAATGTCATCAGAGATGAACTGAGCGCGATCGCCCCCGAGCACGCCGAATCCTTCCAAGCCCGCGCTGAGATTCTCAACGCCGAACTCGCGCGTCTCGATACCTGGATTGAAGCCACTATCGCCACCATTCCCGCCGAGCAGCGCCGCTTGGTCACCAGTCACGATGCCTTTCAGTACTATGCCAACGCTTACGACATTCCCGTGTTGGGCACGCTCATCGGCATCAGCACCGAAGAACAGCCTAGCGCTCGCACGGTGGCTCGCTTGGTGGATGCCGTGCGCGAGGCCGGAGTGCCCACTATTTTTGCGGAGACGACCATCAATCCTCAACTGATCGAAAATGTCGCTGCCGAAGCCGACGTCCAGCTCGCCTCCCCCGCTTTGTATTCAGACTCGATTGGCGCTCCCGGCAGTGAGGGGGATTCCTACATCGCCATGATGGCAACCAACACCCGCACGATCGCCAGCGGTCTGGGCGGTCAGGTGGAACCTTTCGAGATCTCTGAATCCCTCGCGACGATTTGCGATGCGTCTTGAGAGCGATCGCGGCTATTCGGTTCGGCGACTCACGGAACAGAACGCCTCGGGATCGAGCAGTTAAGGTGGGTTCGCTGGCTTTGAGAGCGTGATATGAAGTATTGGAAAGCGATCGCGGCAGGGGCGATCGCGCTGGTCTGCGGCTTAAGTGTGGGAGCTTGCTCGCTCCAGCCTGGCGGAGCCACGGGCGATCGCGTCGTGCTCGCCTTCGAGGGCGATGCGCCCGAGTGGGCTGATACGGCCACGTCGGTTATGTCCGAGCTAGAGCAGTGGCGCGGTCTTTCGTTTCAAGAGGATGTCCGAGTCACGTTTCAATCTCAATCCGAGCCCGGTCTGAACGGGTGGTACAACTCGCAAACGAAGCAGCTCGTCGTCGCAGCAACAGACTCCGAACGGCTCGGGCGGAGCGTGCTGCTACACGAACTCTTTCACGCGCTGCAAGACCAACGTTTCGACCTTTACACGCTGCGCCAGCAGAGTGCGGCTCGGCCGGATGCCAATCGCGCCCTCTCCGCCATCATCGAAGGCGAGGCCATGCTCGCGGTCAGCGAGCTGATGAACTACGACTTTCTGGCTCACGCGCGTCTCCCCGCAGCCGACCCCATCCGCGACGAACGCTTTGAAAATATCTTTCTCTACGGCGACGGCATGAAATTCATCACGGCCGTGCGCGAGGCGGGAGGCTGGGAGGCCGTCGATCGCGTTTTTCAAGACCCACCCCAATCCACCACCCTGATCTTCAATCCCGATCGCTATTTGGCGGGCGAGCGAGAACCCAAGTCGCTAGACGTACCGCTCGACCCCGGCGATCGCCTCCAAAACCAGATCGCCCGAGGCGAATATCAAGTGCGCTTGTTGCTGGCGCGACAGCCGGAGACGCGATCGCTCCTCGACACGTTCGATGGGGCATACGAAACCGATGCTTTCGCCACGATTGCAACTTCTGGTGGCGAAACCGTACATCGGTGGGCGATCGCTTTCTCCCGTCCCGACGTAGCCGCCGATTTAGTTGATGCTGTAGCCGCTGCGATCGCTACCGAACTCGACTCGAACGTGACTCCAACCACATCCGTCCGAGGGTCGCTGGTTGTGGCGGAATGGCAAACCGGAGATGATGAGATCGACCGAGTCGACGCGGATTAGCGTGGGCGTGACTTTTCAGCCCTATGGCACTGCGCATTTACGGCAAGCGATCGCTCAAAACCCTGCCCGGATTGGCCACCCGTCCCACCCCCAGCCGCGTCCGCGAAGCGCTGTTTCACATCTGGCGGGCGGGGATTCCCGACTGTCGCTGGCTGGACATTTGCGCCGGGGCAGGCACGATGGGCGCAGAAGCGCTCGCCCGAGGCGCGATGTTCGTGGCTGGCGTTGAAAAATCGGGTGCCGCGTGTCGAATCATCAAGCAGAATTGGCAGGCGATCGTCCGTCCGCCCCAGCAGTTCCAGCTCGAACGCGGCGACACTCGAAAAGTGCTAGGTAAATTCGCATCTCTGCCAACTCCGTTCGACTACATCTACTTCGATCCGCCCTACGCGAGCGATCTGTACATTCCGGTCTTGGAACAGGTCGGCCAGCTCGAACTGCTCGCCCCTGACGGTCAGATGGCGGTGGAATGCGATGGCGATCGCGACCTACCCGAGCGCGTTCATGGACTCGTGAAAAGCGACCGACGGACTTACGGCAAAACAGCAATCGCGTTTTATTCCACGTGAAGGTGCATCCCATTGCGAATCATCTCAACCTGCGAACTACGCGGGAAAAAGACAAAGCGCGTTAAGGTAACGGGGCAGACACTGAGGCGAAAAGAGCTGTCGTGGCTGACTTGCCATCACCTTCTAAAACGCTTGGGTTGCCACTGCCGGGCGTGTATCCGGTAGATGACAAGACGTGGCAAGTTCACATCTGGTCGCCTGGAGCGAAGTCAGTTCAGATCGAACTGTTGGCCGACGATCGCTCCGAGCATCGCGCGATCGCCCTTGCTCCTCTCTGCGAAGACCCTAGCGATCCCCGCAGCTTCGGCCACTTCCATGCTGACGTTGAAGCTTTGCGATCGGGTCGAGACTACCGATTTGTGATTGACGATCTTCCCATCCCCGATCCCGCCTCTCGCTGGCAGCCGAAGGGCGTTCACGGGCATTCCCGTACGTACGATCCGGGCGAGTATTGCTGGGGCGATCGCGAGTGGTTGGGGATTGCGCTAGCCGACTGCATTATTTACGAACTGCATATCGGTACGTTTACGCCTGAAGGGACGTTCGAGGGCGCGATCGCAGCCATTCCTCATTTGGTCGAACTCGGGATTACAGCGGTCGAAATTATGCCCGTGGCGCAGTTTCCGGGCGATCGCAATTGGGGGTACGACGGTACATCGCCGTATGCCGTGCAGCAGAGCTACGGCGGGCCGGTCGCATTTCAGCAGTTCGTCGATGCCTGCCATCAAGCCGGGATCGCCGTGGTGCTCGACGTGGTTTACAACCATTTAGGACACGAGGGGAATTACCTCTGGGATCGCGCGCCCTACTTCAGCCAGACCCATTTCACCCCTTGGGGGCCGAGCATTAACGTTGATGACTCGCACTCCGATCCCGTACGGCACTATTTCATCGAAAACGCCCTGTACTGGCTGCGGACGTTTCACCTCGACGGACTGCGACTGGACGCGATTGAATTCGTCATCGATGCTGGCGCTCATCCTTTCGCTCGCGAACTCTCCGAGCGGGTTGATAGGCTCTCTCAACAGCTCGGTCGGCCTCTCCACTTAATTGGCGAAACGGCGACGAACGATCCCCGCTTCGTGCTAGAACGCGATCGCTCGGGTTACGGACTGTCCGGCCAGTGGGCATTCGACTTTCACTTCGCCCTCCACGCCTGTCTGACGGGCGAACGGCAGAAGTACTACGTCGATTTCGGCGATCCGCGACAGCTTCAGCAAGCGTTTCACCATCCTTTCGTGTTCTCCGGCGAGTATTCTCGCTATTGGCAACGCCGTCGGGGTACACCCGAGCCGCCATCACTACCGCCCGAACGCTTCGTCGTCTACAGCCAAAACCACGATCAGGTAGGCAATCGTGCCGGGAGCGATCGCCTCAGCACCCTGGTGGAACCTCACCTGCAACGCCTAGCCGCCGGACTCGTTTTACTCTCCCCCTACGTGCCGCTTTTATTTATGGGAGAAGAGTACGGGGAAGTTGCGCCATTTCACTTTTTCACTGATTTTTCAGACGAACGCGTGATTGCGGGGATGCGCGAAGGTCGCAAACAGGAAATGGGCGATCGCCATTCGGACATCGATCCGCAAGATGTGACCTGGTTCGAGCACTCCAAACTCGATCTCGATCTCAAATTCAAACTCAATCACGATCGCCACTTTCAGTTCTATCGCCGCCTCATCGAACTGCGTCGCCAAGCGATCGGCCAAAACCCTCGCTTCGAGGTAA
>JBCBTL010000127.1:0-7000 GCA_039818705.1 Cyanobacteria bacterium J06639_1 | reverse complement strand
GCCAGACTATAAATGACACATTGATGTTGTTTAAGCTCATCAGGCGATTTCGGTTTACCATGCTGCTGAAGATAAGCGGGTGACGCACAGACTACCCGTGGAAAGTCACAGATACGGTACATCGCCAGACTAGTATCCAGGTTAGCGCCGCCCCCTCTAATACCCACATCAAATCCTTCTTCAATTGGGTCGATAAAGCGATCGTTGAGTGTTAGTTGCACCTGAAGTTCTGGATATTGAGCGGTAAAGTCAGCGATCGCAGGCGCTAGGTGCATCGTGCCGAACGTCATTGGAGCATTCACTTTCAAGCTGCCTTTGGGCTCTAAGTGGAGCTGCATAACCGCACGTTCTGCTTCTTCCAAACTCGATAAGATTTCTACGCAGCGTTCGTAAAATACCCATCCAGTTTCTGTGGGACTCACCGCGCGCGTGGTTCGGTGCAGAAGTTGCGCATTTAGCTCTTTTTCTAGCGCAATGACGAGCTTATTTACAGCCGAGCGCGAAACTCCCATTTTGCGCGAGGCAGCGGCGAATCCTTTGGCGTCAACCACTTGGGTAAAGGCTCGTATCTGATCGAACTTATCCACGCTTCACTCCTCGCATTGTCTCCAGATTGGATACAGTATGTTTCCAAATATAGAGATTCTCATTTCAGGTTATTAATTTTATAGTTATCCCGAATGCATTCGGCATTCAAATCTTTATTGAATGAGATCGCAGAAGGAGAGATTGTGTGATGTCCATTCCTTACCAATACCGTCGTTTGGACAAAGATAATGCTGCTGTGCTTTTGATCGACCACCAAGCAGGACTCGTTTCTCTCGTTCAAGATTACCCGCCGAACGAGTTCAAGAATAACATTCTTGCTCTCGCGAATGTGGCAAAGTTCTTCGAGCTGCCAACTATTTTGACCACGAGTTTTGAAACAGGTCCTAACGGGCCGATCGTTCCGGAACTCAAAGAGATGTTCCCTAATGCACCTTATATTGCTCGCCCTGGTCAAATTAACGCTTGGGATAACGAAGACTTCGTGAGTGCTGTAAAAGGTACAGGCAAGAAACAGTTGATTGTTGCGGGCGTAGTGACGGATATTTGCGTAGCTTTCGCGGCGCTCTCTGCCTTAGAAGCTGGCTACGAAGTATTTGTCGTAACCGATGCTTCGGGGACATTTGATGTCTCGGTTCGTGCTGCTGCATGGTCGAGGATGGAGAGTGCGGGAGTACAACTGCTGAATTGGTTTGCTGTAGCATGCGAACTCCATCGGGATTGGCGTAATGATGTTGAAGGACTCGGCACTCTTCTCTCCAATCACATTCCTCTCTATCGAGGGTTAATGACG
This sequence comes from Cyanobacteria bacterium J06639_1, assembly GCA_039818705.1. Classification (GTDB taxonomy): domain Bacteria; phylum Cyanobacteriota; class Cyanobacteriia; order Thermostichales; family PCC-7336; genus JBCBTL01. The sequence goes on along the minus strand of JBCBTL010000127.1, from coordinate 5,661 downwards.
AGCCACGCAGCACTCGCAAAAAAGTAAAAAGTCTGGCATGTCTATCCCATCTATATGCTTGCTGAATGATAATGTTCTCAACGCATTTGGGGTAGGCTTTGTCATCGTGCGATCGCAACGCTCTTCCTGATGAGACATTAGTCTGAGGTTATAGAGTTTGGCCGTTTTTCATACCTCTGAATGATGAATTCGCCTACACCCGATCTCGGCCGCGATGCTGGCGATCGTAGCTACCACGTAACGGCAGTCATCACCCACCGCGTGAAAGAGGGACAAACGCAGCTCTACGAGCAATGGATTGAGGGGATTTCCGCCGCCGCGCGCTCGTTTGAGGGACATATAGGAGTCAACATTCTCCGACCTCCAGCTAACGCACAGCCGGACTACGTTATCGTGCTTCAGTTCGATGCGTGCGCTCGCCTGAATGTTTGGCTGAATTCAGAAACGCGAAAAGCTTGGATCGAACGGGTGAAACCCCTCATTAAAGATCGAGAGACCATTCAGGTGCTGACGGGGCTAGAAGCTTGGTTTCAATTGCCGACCACTCAAGCACGTCGGTCAGCGCCCAAGCGTTACAAGCAGGCCATTCTGGTCTGGATCGCGGTGATGATTGTCTCGCTGGCTGTCAGTCCGTTGGTCGATCCTTTGCTCGCTTCCCTGCCGTGGCCGCTGGGATTAGCTGCGAACGTTGCGCTCACGGTGTTTTTTCTCTCGTATGTTCTTATGCCACTCTTGACTCGCTGGTTCAGACGATGGTTATTTGCTGACTGAAGCCGCGTTTGGCATTCAAGCAAAACAGCATCATTTGCCTCAAGTGCACTCACACAATTCCGAGCGTCGATATCCATGAGCAGCATTTCGCATGTCATCAACCCACATATTCAAGACCTGGGAGGGTTTGAGGCTCGTCGCCTGTTACCGAGTGAGGCTCACAGTACGGTCGGCCCCTTCATCTTTTTCGACCACTTGGGGCCGGCTGTTTTCCCACCGGGAAAGGGCGTTGACGTGCGGCCTCACCCGCATATCAACCTCGCGACTGTGACTTTTTTGTTCGAGGGCTCTCTTCTTCATCGAGACAGCTTGGGGACGATTCAAGAAATTCGTCCGGGCGCGGTGAACTGGATGACTGCAGGTCGAGGGATTTCACATTCTGAGCGATCGCCCGATCGCGATCGCGCTTTAGAGTCAACTCTGCACGGCATTCAAACCTGGGTTGCGTTGCCAGATGATGCCGAAGAAACGGAGCCTTGGTTTCATCACCATCCCTCCACTGACATTCCTACTTGGGATAGCAATGGGCGTGGTTCAAAACAGGCTGTATTTGGGTAACAGTGGCATGACAAAATCGGCCACCTTGCGAGGATGACCGGGCGGGTTCGATGAAGCTGGATTATACTCTGCGGAAACGCTGGAACCCCAGCAGCTCCAGCCAGTGGGGATGAGTCGTCCCCGTCATCAGCTCCGTCGGACTTTTGCCCACTCGCTCGGGCACCGCGCTGCGCAGGAAGCGGCGATGGTTGAGGAAGAATTGCAGCAAGCTCAGATAAGAGCTGCTCAAGCTGCGGCGTAGGAAAAAGTAGTTGCGCAGCCGGGAGTTGAGATTCTCCACCAGCGAACTGGCTCTGGGAGTTTGCTTGAGAACTTCCTTGAGCGCCTGGAGCAAAGGGTGGAACTGGTGGGAAAGCTGGGAATGCAACTGATTCCATCGCTCCCAATAAGGATTAGAAGTGGACGGTTTTCGCAACAACAGGCAGACCTCTCGCACCCTCTGTAAGGGGAGTTCGAACCGCTGGGCGAGCTGAGCGAGCTTGCCATCCAAGATGTCAGCAAACCCCAGCAGTTGGTCGCGTTGATTCCGTAAAGCCTTGCGCAGAGTCCGGATATTGGGATGTTGCTTGCATTCCAGTTGCTGCAGTTCGGCCACGATGAAATCAAACAACTCTTGCCGCACGGACAGGGGTGGCCCGGCTAATTCGAGCACGTCGTGAGACATCCAGCTCAAGAGTGTTTTGAGCTTCTGGGACAGAGGCAGCAGTCGGTGTTCCTTGAGTTTGGCGTGAACCAAACGGCTGTTCATCTGCCGGGTCACTTGATGGGTCAGACGGGCCCGAGCGATCCGCTCTTCGAGTTGGCGACGGCGAGAGGTAGCTCCCTTGGCTTGCTGAGACAGGCTATTGGAGACGCTGACAAATTGCTGCTGGATGTGGAAGACATCGCCGTGGCAAGCCGTATCGGGCATGACGGCATTTTGACCCGCTCGGATTGCTCTCCCGCCGTCAGCGATCGTGTAGTCGGGTTGGAACCCTTGCTCGATGACATCGAGTAAGTAGCAGCCCCAAGTGTCTTCATCCCGCTGCTCGACGTCTTGGAGGAGATAACAATAGGTGGAGGCAGCATCCACGCCCGTCAAGACGGGTCGGCAGCCCTGAAATATTTCGTCGTGAAGTCCCACCTCAATGCCCGAGAGGTCTTGGGTTTGATTGATGTCAGCGGCGATCGCGGCGGCCTGTTGCAAGCGATTGTGGACGGTGCCAATGCTGATGGAGACGTCGAACACATCGCGCAAGAGTTCGACGACGCCTCGATAAGAGCTATGGCAGAGCAGAACCAAGGCGAGGATGAGCTGGGAGAGCCAATTCTTAGTGACGGGCAGATGGAAGAGCACCTCGGATTCGTCAACCGCAGGGGCAAATGACTCATCGAGAACCTGTTGGGCTTGATGAGCTTGTTGGTAAACGAACTTCCGGCTGACCTGGTATGCGGCGGCGAGGTGACTGACGGGAGCCGATTTGGAAAGCGCCTGAATGGCAATATCCTGGCGAACATCTGAGGGTAAGCAGGCAGCAACTGAAGAGGCTGGGTTCATGCGACGCGATCGCTCAGAGGTAGGCACGACAGACTTTCAGGCTATGTCGATCTCGCTGAATCTGTGACCCACATTTGAACCACGCCGCAAAAAATCCTCAGGCAGCTTTGTCACATTAAGTCGGAGGGGTCGGGTAGAGAGGCTTTGTCACATTAAGTCTGCGTCAAGGCAGCAGGATATGGATGCTCCTCTGAATTCACTCCTTGAAGCGGCTTCAGACACACCTACGATCTCGTTCCACGTTTGGAATCGCGATCGCATCGGTTCTCGATAGTCACTGGCTGACATCAGATGCCGACGCGGACGAAAGTGATGGTTCATCGGTTCAAACGCAGACAAAAATCGCTGCGCGTGACCCATCGATTTGAAGCCTTTCATCCGCTTCTCGCGTTCCCTCGTTGGTTGATGCGAGGCCTCCGCCCGATTGTTCAAGCCCTTATGCTGCCGATGGTCTACGCTGGGCATCACCTCGCGATGAGCCGCTCCATAGCTGCGGAGTTTGTCGGTCACCAATACTCGGGGAACGAAGCCTTCTCTCTTGAGCAGTCGTCGAAAGAACCGTTTCGCAGCTCTCTTGTTGCGTCGTTTCTGAACCAGGATATCGAGGACTCGACTGTGCTGGTCGACCGCGCGCCACAGCCAATGCACTTCGCCATTGATAACGACTCGGACTTCGTCGAGATGCCACTGTCACCGGCTTTGGCGAAACCTCGCTTCAATTGATTGGCGTAGGATTGACCGAACTTCTGGCACCAGCGGCGAATCGTCTCGTAGCTGACTTGGATGCCGCGCTGGGCCAGGATTTCTTCGACATCGCGGTAGCTCAGGCAGAAGCGAAAGTAGAGCCAGACCGCGTAGCTGATGATGTTAGCGGGGAAGCGATGGCGGGCGTAGGAGATGGAAGGCTTGCTCATCCTTTCATTTTCCCACCAGTAGCAGGGCGCATCCAGTTAAATTGACAGAGCCTGGCAAAGCCGTTCACTACACAATTTCATTTATTTTTAGGACCTGACACAAGATAACCCGATCGGAAGCGTTGATATTGAAGCGCTCCTTTTCAACATCTCGTACCCAGCTTTGGCTCTTACCAAGGCGGCTTGCAAGGGCGCGCTGGGTAAGGTTGTGCTTTTGACGAGCTGCACTGATATCACTTCCAGAGAGTTTGGGATATTTGCCCGATCGCTCTCGGGAACGTTTCTGGCGACGACGTTTGGGGGCGTGTTGGCGACCATCCTGCCATTCCTCAGATGTGGCAAATCCGATCAGGCGAGCGTTTAGGAGGCGTTGCCATTTATCGCGAGGAGCGATGTCCGTCAGACTGCGATCGCGATTGGCATCTTCAGCCCAAAAGTCGAGAGCAGCTTCGGCTTCGTCAGGGATGTCGGCGACTTTGGCCCAAAGTGGTTGAATGTCGGAGGGATAGGTTTCCGGGTCGAACAACGGCTTAAGACCGTAGTGTGCCAGGGTTTCCAGATCGCCTTCGAAAGTCTTGAGCAGGCGTTTGTGCGCGCCACGCACGGTAGTCGCTTCCGTCACTCGTGCTTCACCGTAGGCGATGCGGAGGAGGGTGCGCACTTTGAGGCGGCGATCGCCCCCGAGCCGGAGCTTGAACAGCAGCCACAGCAGCAGGCGCACGGCTCCTTCATGTTGTTGCCAGTTGCTCATCACTTCGGTCAACAACGACTTGGGCAGCGAACCGTACTGAAAAAAGGCGGTTTGGCGGCGATAGTCTTGTTTGTTGAGAAAGTGTTTCGACCAGATGCCAGCCCTCAGGGTGAAGCTCAGTCCGATCAAATGGCGATCGCCACGGGCATCTTCCTCGAAATAGTATTGCGTATCGAGCAGATGCCAGAGTGGTGATTCATCGAGAGTGAGGGCTTGAACTTTGCCTTGACGCGGCCAGTCTAGGGCAACGAGAAGCTGACAGGATTGACGAACTAGTTCCTTGATTAGAGTCAGTTTTTCCAGTTTGCTTAGGTCTCTGCGCTTGTCTAAACCGAGATAGCGTTCGATTTGCTGGTCGTTAATTGCGAACGTGTCTTCCCAAGGGCGATCGATCGTGACTGCATAAGCAGCGAAGATCAGGTGCAGGCAAGTCGCGCGAATATCGAAGCGTGCGAGGGTCGCAGTCGCGTCTTCGGCATTCATGAGGTTAGGAGAACTTGCTTCAGGATCGACGGCTAATCGAAAGTGCATTTCGCCTCGACCTTGACTGACAGGTTTGCGATAGAAGAGTCGGCCTTCTGCGTCAGTTTGCCAAGAAAGACTTTGCTTCTGAGCGAGGACATTACAGGCTTCCCATACGACCATCGAAGATGCAAACGGTGTGGATTTACCATTAATAAAAATATCGAGAATAGCGGTTGGAAGTAGCGTGCTTTTATTACGGCCTTTTTTAGGAGCAAGAGGGGCCAATGTACCGACATCACAGGCATTTATGCAGCGGGGTACCTGTAAATCTTTGCAGCTATCGCAGAGGGTCGGGTCAATCCAGTACCCTTCCTGCTGTCCCTCTGGCTTAATCGCGCCAGTCGGACATTGAGGTCTACAGCTATCACAAGCAATGCATCCGTCTTTGATGGTGTAGACCATGAGGGCAGCGTACCTACTCATCAACTGGCTGAAGGGTCGTTAACCTCGGAACGCGATCGCTAAGTCTTGAATACAAGCGTCACGTTCGAGCAGTGTTTGAACTTTGAAAATCACCTCAACACCGTCTTTTTGTAAAGCAACCGCGCACAAAAGCAAAGAGAAAAATGCATGAAGATATTGAACATTTTCTTCAAACATCCAGC
>JBCBTL010000126.1:0-7009 GCA_039818705.1 Cyanobacteria bacterium J06639_1 | reverse complement strand
GGGCCGTTCAGCGGAGCAACAGCAACTTGAATGAGCAAATCGTCTACCGGATTCCCCTCCGAGCGATCGAGGTCGGTGGGTGGGAATGCGCCGTTGGAGCAGGTGTTGGCCGATCGCTGAAAGGTCGCACTAGGCAGTCCGCGCGCGATCGCTCGCTCCCATCGCGCTGCCGCTGCGCGCACGTCATCTTGAAATTGGGCAGGTAAGCCGTTATCGATAAACTCGATTTCGATATCGAACGATTCGTCTTCAAGCGGGGTAAAAGCAACTTCTACACCCCGGTTGGATAGCTCCGCGATCGCCGCTTCAGACTCGCTTGACAGCGGATTGAACGAAATATTCAGGCTATCTTCTGCCCCAAAATCGAGATTTCGGACTAGCGGCGCGAGGTCAGTCACGCGATCGCCTTCTAAATTCACGTCAATCAGATCGGGGAGACTTTCTAGAGGCGCAATCGACGCAACGGCGTTATCGGATACGTCTAGGGTTTGGAGCTGAGTGAGGTTTGCTAGCGGAGCGAGATCGGCGATCGCGTTCGAGGCTAGGTCGAGGCTCGTCAGATCGGACAAACTGGCGATCTCGTCGATCGATCGAATGGAATTATCGCTCAGTCTCAACGTTTTAAGATTAGACAGGCTGGAAATAAAGTCGAGATCGTCAAGTTTGGGGCTCGTTCGCCTGATTTCAAGATTTTCTAAGTTCGTCAGAGCGCTTAACGGAGCCAACGAAGATAGGGCGGTAAAGCTCAGATCTAGCTCTCTCAGTTGAGTCAATCCATCGAGAATCGATAAATCCTCAATATTGGAAATGCTCAAGTCTAAAACTTCAAGCTGCGCGATCGCCCGCAATGGCGAAAAATCGGTAAGCTGCGGATTGCTACCAATGCTCAGTTCGGTCAACTGTTCGGCATTTGCTAGAGGCGCGATCGAGGTGATTTGATTCGATCGCACGTCGAGAACTTTCAGATTGGGCAGTGACGCGAGGGGACTCAGATCGGCGATCGCGTTGCCAAACGCCCCCACTTCTTCCAACCGATTGAGACCGACGAGCGGAGTTAAGTCCGTAATCGTGTTGTTCGAGAGAAACAGACGTTCTAGATTGACCAGTTGGTCGATCCCTTCCAGCGAGGCTACATCTCGGTTGCTCAAGCTGAGAAAAGTAACGCGCCGTCTGGCTTCTTCTGCGGGAATATCGCCAGTGGGAATGTCGAGGCGATCGCGCACGGCAGCTTCGAGGTTGGCATCGGCAAACGTCAACACTTCGGCTGGACGATTGGGGAGCGAGAGTCCGGGAATGGCTTGAATGGATTCAGGTGTCAGATCGCCGGTCGGAATCAAAATCAGATTGCTCGGAAAAAAAATAAAACTTTCTTGACGAGCGAACAGCGGAATATTCAGCGCTGCCGCAATGACTGCCACATCCTCAACCGTCGCCGCACCCGCCGGAGCCGCAAAATCAACTGTTTCCACCGTGGGAGTTACGGCAAACGGCGGCGCGATCGCCCCCGCATCCCCTAGCAAACGATTGGCGGCGGCAGCAATCTCGGCCTCTGATGCATTGACGGGTAGGCGAGAAACCGCGATCGCGATCGCCACGTCATCCAACCCCAACGCACTGGTATCGCTCTGATAAATCGCTCTCACGCTGGCCGTCGAGTCCGAAGCGGTCGAACCTGAAGCAGAGGAGCCAGTGCCCGTTGTCACGCTCGGGAGCGGGGCAACACCAGTCATGCGGACGGGTGGCGCAGCGGTGTCGGGCGAGCGACCGCAACCGCTCAACCCGAAGCCAACCGCTAGACTGCACGCGACCAACAGCGATCGCCCATATTTCGTGGATTTTGCGCGTGTAGAACCGTTCAAAGCACGTCAGTTTTTACTCAGGGTTGATGCAATTACATCAAAACAATCGAAATCGTTACCGCTCGGCAAGCTTAATTTAAGGTTGCCGAGCAGACAAGAGGGCGCGCGGACAGGAGAAAGCGATCGCCTCACATCGGGCGAATCTCGAATGCGAAGGTAAATCCTTCCTCTGCCGAACTGTTGCCCGTTTTTTCAACTTCATTCAGAGGAATGCCCCAGTCAACCTGCAGCGACGCACGTGGGCTGAAGTCCCAGCGCAATCCCAGTCCGGTGCTGACCAGCGTATTGGGTTCGATTGTCTCCAATTCGTCCCAGCCCGTCCCCACATCGAAAAAGGGATAAATCGCGAGATTGCCCAGCCCGCCCGGATCGTCCGCAAGGGGAATGCGTAGCTCGATCGAGCCGTAAATGCCGTTATCGGTGGTGAGCTGATTGCGGGCGTAGCCGCGCACGGTGTTGACCCCACCAATACTAAATTTCTCCAGTGGCAATAGTGGGTCGAACGAGAGCTGCGTGGCAGTCCGAGCAACGAACACCATGTCGTCGGGCAATCCTTGCACCCACTGGAACTGACCGACCCATTTCAAAAAACTCGCGTCGATGGTGTTGTCATTCACCGTGGCATTAAATGCATCAAGCCCCAAACTGAACTCCGATCGCGCTGACACCACTCGCGTCGGCTGCCGCAGCACCCAGTCTTGGGCAAACGTCAACGCCGCTACCTTCGATACGCCTCCCACTGAACCGGGAGAAAGCGACGTTGGCGTACCGAGAACGAACGAACGACTGTCGCGCACGAGTCCACCAAGCGCTAGCGCAAATTCGGTGGACGGGGTGCGATAGACCGGATAGCGATATTCCACCCCTGCCGAAAAGCTGGTGCTACGAATGTTCTGATCTTCAAACAAGTCGGTGACAACCCTAGACCTGCTGTTGCTGTAGGTAAAGCTAAGCGTGCTGTCACGATCGCTAACCGGAATCGTGTAGGCGGCATCGTAGCGGTTGAGTCCTTGAGTAATATCGCCAGAAATGAGAAAGCGATCGCCCGCTCCTGTCAAATTCAAATGCTCGATCGCCACTCCTGCCCGCGTAGAGCCAATCCCAGGCGGCTCATCGTTCGCAAATTGGGAGCGGACAAAGAACGCCTGAGCTTCAGCCAGATCGACGAGCAGAACGCTGCGACCGGGGGTGCTTCCTGCCGTGAGTTCGGCTTGTAGGCGACGAAAGAGCGGATCTTGCTGCAAAAGCTGAAGCGCGGCTTCGAGGTCGAGCAAGTTCACAGGCGTGCGCGCAGCGCGAGCGAGGCGATCGCGCACATAGGCATCCCGCACCCGCTGCAACCCGTTAATTTCAACGCGTTCCAGCTCCCCTTCCACCACCTGAATTTGAATCACCCCAGCGGTAATATCCTGCGGCGGTAAAAACGCACCGGAAGTCGTGTATCCACTGCGGACGTACAGCTCGGTGATGGCAGTTCGAATCGCCAGCAAGTCTTCGAGAGTTGCTTCAGTCCCCAGAAACGGGTCGGTCACAGCCGCAAAATCGGCCTCCGAAAAGACCGTACTGCCCAACACGTCGATGCGCGAGATCGTGACGGTGAGATCGATATCGGGTTGTCCTTCCGGTGGCGCGCCAGGAGGCGGAGCGACGAGGGGTGGCTCTTGAGGCTCCGGCAAGCGATCGGGCAGAGCAGGCAGCGGGCGAGTATCGGGAGGAAGTACCTGCTGAGCGATTCCAGGAGCAGGAGCGATCGCGAGCCAACCCGCAGGTATGGCGGCGATCGCCACGGCGCGAATGTGGGAACGGCAGAACAGGGATGCGGATCGGTTGGCTCTCGGGCTAACGGTCGCAACTGAGTATCGATGGGTTCGAGCGGAAGAACCAATAGGATGCATGGATAGGTTACCGATCGTTCAGTTACGCAAAGCCATAGTACACGCCCCCCGGTATACGCATCGGGCTCAGACACCGACGACTATCGGCAACTACTTATGCCCCTCTCAGCGAGCGCCAAGGTTGAGATCGTTAAATTTCTGTAAGAGACTAGACGAGAACGCAATCCCCATGTCACGTATGCAACGTCGCTCCCTCCTACGAGCTGGAACGCTCTCGATTGTCGGCATTTTGGCCGGATTAACTCGCGGCGGCAGCGCGATCGCCCGCGAATCAGAAACATTTTCCGTAATGAAAACAGAGGAAGAGTGGCGGCGTATCCTCTCGCCCGAGCAGTATGCCGTACTGCGGGAAGAAGCCACCGAACCCCCGTTTAAGAACGCCTACCACAACAGCAAGAAAGCGGGTACGTATCTGTGCGCGGGCTGCGAACTACCCCTGTTTTCCTCGAAGACGAAGTACGACAGCGGCACCGGCTGGCCGAGTTTTTGGGAGCCCATCAGTGAAACGGCGATCGGCACCAAAACGGATTGGAAACTGTTCGTTCCCCGCACGGAAGTTCACTGCGCCCGGTGTGGCGGTCACCAAGGTCACGTATTCCCAGACGGCCCCGAGCCAACTGGCCTGCGCTACTGTATCAACTCGCTGGCGCTGAAGTTCGTTCCACAGGTGAGCGCCTAGCTAGTTGGAGGCCCGCCCGTGTAGAAGATAGGGAGACAAGGGCGATCGCCTTTGTCTCCACAAGCCCATTGGCAGAGTCGAAAAGCCCGTTTAGGTCTGCATTCGTCTAAAATTTCGCTTAAGATGTGCCCCAACAGTGTTTTTATTCAAGATTTGGATCGTATAGATGAACCTGCTGCCTAAACACCAAGGACGTGCCAGGCTTTTGGCACTTAGCCTTGTTGCCATTGGCGCAATGCAACCTCTGTACTCTCCTGCGCCCTCCGCGATCGCCAGCGGCTGGATCGGCACGACGAAGATTTCGCCCCAAGCCAACCCGTCTTGTCATACCCACGCCTCGTATCCAGACATTTGTTTCTTCCTAACTCCCCCCGCAGGAAACACGGTGAACTGCGAGAAGATCGGGGGCAATCGTTTTGTCGTGCTGTCCCCCGACACCTACAGATTTGATGGCGATCGCGATGGCATCGGCTGCGAAGGCTAGCCAGCCAGAGCAATTGCGCGGCGGCGAGACAGTTGACCGATGCCTTTGCGCATGTGGCGATACACCGTGCCCGTGCTGGTATTCAGTTGACGCGCGGTTTCGTGATGGGTGAGACCGCGCAGGAACAAGCATTCGAGGATCGTGCGCGTCCGTCGCTCCAAATACCCTAACTCTTGTATCAAACACATCCGATCTTCTTCTGCGAGCTGGAAATGTTGATAGTGGGCATCTGCAATGCCTTCGCCTAGAGGTAAGTCACACTCTTTACTAACCGGAGCATCGAGACTCAGGATGGAACGGTTCCGCTGTGCGAGTTCCATCTGTTGCCATTCGCCAGATGTAATGCCCATCGTTTGGCAAATCTCAGGTGTCGTGGGCGTGCGTTGTAATGAGGCACGCAACTGTTCGACGGCTTGATGCTTGCGCCGCAGTAGCTCTTGCATACGACGCGGGATGCGAACTGTATTGCTGCGATCGCGCAGGTAATGCTGAATGCTGCCGCGAATGTAGGGCTTGCTGAACGCACCGAAGGTGACGCCCCGTTCGGGTTGGTATTTCTCGACGGCTTGAATCAGGCCCAAACTACCGATTTGCATGAGATCTTCAAAACTCTCAGAGCAAATGTGTTTCCAGTAATGAGCCTCTTGACGAACGAGACCTATATTAAGTTCGACAATCCGATTGCGCAGGTGCGAAGAAGGCTCGGTCTGATACTGGCGTAGCAGCTCAAGCGATCGCACCTTGATAGTTTGGCTTTCGTGCGTCATGGCTTCATCCTCAGGGTTAGCAGGGGTGATGTGGTTGGCATGAAGATCGCGATGACGGTCTTATTGCCAAATGTGAAACAAAGAACGTGGATCTCAAGCGAATGATTGTGGATACTGTTGCCACGATCGTTGTCAATTTCAAACTGAGAAACTCTGACGGATCCAGAACTCAATTGCTATGTTTAATCGTGGATTTTAATCGTGAAATCAAAGTAAACATCTTTGCGAACTGTCTTTGGGAATCGTCTTCGGAAATACTCTTTGAGACCTGTCCCCGAGAATGAAGTCGAGGCGCGAGCGATCGCCATTCGAGACGCATCCGTGGTGCGTGTCTGGATGGGTATAGCGGCCAGATATCTGGTCGTGCAACCCGTGTCTCCCTCAATCGGTGACGGCTTTGAAGCGAATGAAGCCGTAGGTGTCGGGAGGTGTCCCCGCCGCAGTTGGAGGAGGTAGGGTATCGCTGCCCGTTACGACATCGACTACGACCGCGCCCCTCACGTTGTTGGCGGCTGGGAGCGGCGTGCTGAAATCGGCTTGGTTGCAAGATGCAGATGCCTGCGTGTTGGGGGGCACGAACTCGCCGCGATCGCCTTCTCCCACGTTGGTTAAGTACACAGTGGGTAATGCGGGTAAGGCCGTGTCGTCGGACGCAAGAGCAATCCCGACAGCAGTACCCGGCAAGCTATCGGTATCCAGGGGAGTTAATCCATCAAAGGCGTTCGGTACAAACGTCATGTTGTTAGGTACGAGATCGCAGAGGCGTAAGTTCCCGACGGGAGAGTCTCCGGAAGAAAGGAAATAAATGGTGAATTCAACTTCGTCGCCAGGCATGACGGTGCCACTACTGACAGCACCGCGTAGATACGTGGATAGCGGAGTAGGCCAGTTGGGATCTTCGTCTTCAGTGCGTCCGTCGTTGCCATCGAACCCAGGCAAGTCAACCCCATTGACGGCGGTGATGCGCTTGACCAGCTTCAACTCTGGATTGGAGGTTATGGCTAAGTTCAGTCCGATGAAACTGAGGTGTTCGCTGTTGCCCGTATCGCCAAAGTCGTCGTCGCCGACAATGACGAGCACCTGTTTGACGCGAGCTGTGGTGTTGGAATCGACAAACCCTATCCAGCGGGTTGAGCTATTGCCGCAGCCTATATTCGTGGCCGTGCTGCCGCATTGACTTTGATCGACGGCTACCGGAGGATTCGAGCCCGAGATAAGAGTGGTTGGTTCGATATCGATGTCGCTGCCGATGCGGTTACCGCTTGCATCTAAAAGACGGAGCGTTGCAGGGGTTCCGTCGATGGTGCGAGTTTCGAGATCGCCGA
>JBCBTL010000125.1:0-7020 GCA_039818705.1 Cyanobacteria bacterium J06639_1 | reverse complement strand
CTTACAGCCATGACTACAACAGTCCGTCCATCAGGTGCAGAATATCCTCAGCTTGGGGGGCTGCGGTGAAATCGTCAGCGCGATCGCCTGAATGCTCGGCGATGTGGCGCTCTAGGATGCCTTTGAGCGCGATCAGCTTGAGACTGTTTTCGGCTAGGGTTTCGGCGATTGCCCCCGCCGCTGGCGTGTAGTCCGTCGCGCTTAAGTCCATCAGCGCCGCCCGCCGCAACTGCAAATTATCGCCTTCTAACCCGCGTACCAATCGCTGACCGTAATCAACTTCGCCCGTGAGTTGATACATGGCGCGAGCTGCGGCAAACGCCACGCGAGGCAACGGATGCTCTAAAAATTCAGCAATCTGCGCCGAAGCTTCGCGAGCTTGCAGCGTTCCCAGTGCTTCCAAAATGCCATCGTAAGGCTGGACGAGATGGGGTTTCCCCGGCACGCGCTCGGCAGCAGCCACGCCACCTTCCAGAAAGTCCAACAAGCGAGGCACGCATCGACCATCGCCTAACGCCTCTAGCGACTGAACCGCTGCTTCTCGCACGTAATAATCAGGACACTCCAAGCAATCCACTAGGGCAGGGACTGCGCGAGTGTCGCCTAACTTGCCTAATGCCCTGGCTGAGTTGCGGCGCAGAGGAAAACCGCCGTCTTCGGTGCGATCGCTTTCATCCCCCAATGCTTCGATCAACAAATCCACCGCCTCGGGATGGGTGGAGCGGTATTTACCCAACCACCAAGCCGCGTAAAACCGCAGTCCCGGATCGGCACTTTGGAGATTGGCGATCGCCTCCGCTTCCGTCAGCGGTGCAGCCACATCAAACGATTCTCGTACTGGAGAGTTCAAAGCAAAGACTCGCGCCCGACAAAAAATCCAGAGCAGCTCGCACCGCTCTGGACTACAACCAAAAGGACTATCGAACTGTCAAACGCACCTAGCTGAGGACGTTGATTGCATAGTCGATGTAAGCATTTGCCTCGGTAGCGGGCTGACCCGACAAACCGTGGTTAGCCTTGATGTGCTTCAGCGCCTCGACATACCAGGTCGGCGACAGCTCGAAGGTGCGGTTGATTTCGTCCAAACCAGCCACCAAGTAGTCATCCATCGGGCCAGTACCGCCAGCCACCAAGCAGTAGGTGATCATGCGGATGTAGTAGCCGATATCGCGGACGCACTTCGCTTTGCCCGTGGGGGTGGAAGCGTAAGCGGGGCCGGGGGTGGAGAGGGTGTAAGGGAACTTCGAGTACACCGCTTGAGCAGCACCTTCAGCCAAGCTAGAAGACTTGGCAGACAGAGCTTTAGCAGCATCCAAGCAAGCCTGAGCGCGCTGGAAGCGACCGAATGCAATTTGCAGCTCGGTGGAACTCAAAAAGCGACCCTGAGAGTCAGCGGCGGATACGGCCTCTGTCAAGGGGGTTTTCATAACTGTGGTATCTCCCGGTGGTTTTCCAAATTCAAAGCAATCGGGTCGCAGCCATCTCGATACACCTCATTGGCGTGTATCTCGCGCGATGACGACAGACCCAGATGACTGCGCTCGATGCGATTTACGCGATCGCAGAAGACGCGCGATCGAAGTAGCTGCCCAGTTCAGACATCAGGCTGCTGCAATCGCCAGCGGTGATGCCAGAAGGATCGTTAGCGATCTTAATGGCAGATTCCTTCATTTTTTGGACGCACAGCGCCATCGAAGACGTGGGAGTACCCAGCGCCAAATACGTTTCGCGCAGGCCGTTCAAGCAGCGATCGTCGAGGACGCTAGCATCGCCAGCGAACATGGCGTAGGTGACGTAGCGCAACACGATCTCGGTATCGCGCAAGCACGCAGCCATGCGACGGCTGGTGTAAGCGTTACCACCCGGAGCGATCAAAGCGGGCTGTTCGGCGAACAGAGAACGGCAAGCGTCAGCCACGATGGTGGAAGCGTTGCTGGTCAGACGGTTGACCGTGTCCATGCGGGAGTTGCTGTCCTTGAGCATGGTGCTCAGGGCATCGAACTGTGCGTCAGAGAGGTACTCGCCCCTAGCATCAGCCTGAGACACAACCTTGGCAAAGGCGTCTAACATAAACGGGTTTCTCCTAATCTCGGTAGTGAGTCGGGTTGGTGTTATGTGCTTCAGGATGACCTGAAGTGAGGGCCTCTGAACTGAACGAGCAGCCAGAAAGCTTCGGCTTCACGGTTAAGACCCCTTCACATGATTGCACGATCTTTTCCGACCGTCACAGCCTTCTTTCTGGGAAGCTCCGCTGATGATGCGAAGCCACTGAAAGCGACCGTTACGGCGATCCCCATCGCTGTCTTACAAGTGCGTTTTGGATGGCCTGCAAGTGCGTTTTGGATGGGGGAGGCGATCGCGCTTTCGCGGGAGTGGACTGCCTTTCGGCGAGTGCCAGAAGCCTTCAGGTTCCCTTTATACAATGCTCCCAGCCGCCTAACTTAGAAGAGTTTTCATTTTTTTACAATCCGCAAACATCTCTCTCAACCCCGATCCCCGAGGGCGCTCAACTCCCGTTCCCGAGTGGGTATTATCCGCGATCGCATTGCTTCGCGTTTCGCAGTTTTTGGGGTGGGGGAGCGATGTCATTTTCAGGACTGTCGCAAGGGCATCAGACACCCGCGATCGCCAGCTTGCGCTCTAGATCGAACAAGAAGCCGTGGATGTACTCTTCCGTCCATTCCGAGCCGTAAAAGCGACCTAACATGCCGCGGGCGGGATCTTTCTCGGCGCGGTAGCGCAGATAGCGCAGGTGGGCGGCGCGGATGTCGTCGAGGCGATCGCGATCGGTGACGGGGTCGGCTTGTTTGACGAACTCGACGTAGGCGTGGAGGTAGTCTTTGTAAGCTGCGAAGACGCGAGTTTCGACCGTTTCAGTGACGTCCGGTCGCGTCCACAAGAAGGCGGGCGAGAAGAAGGGTTGGGCTTCTTCGGGGAAGTCTCCGCCCCAGGGCAAATGCTGCTGGTGGGCTTGGAAGGTGTCCCAAATGGGTTTCGTGTATTTGGCCTGATAGTCTTCGCTGTCGCGAAACAAAGGCTGCATGTCCAGCGCGATCAGGTGACCGCCGGGGAGCGTGACTAAATCGGCTCCGAAGAAGGGCAGGTCGTAGTCTAGGCGCGGGAAGATGACGAAGTTTAGCACCTGGAGCGCTTCGCCTCCCTGGACGTGAGCGGTGCGAATTTGGCGCAGCTTGGGGGATTGATAGGCGTAGCTGGTGGTGACGACTTCGGCTTGGCGTTTGCCTTTGCCCGAAAGTGCCGATTTGCGCTCGAACCCTGCGGGAATGGGATAGGGATCGAGGTCGAGGTGTTCCTGAAGGTAGGCGATCGCGTAGTCCAGGAACGGCTGATAGATGGTCATTAGCGGCTCGCTCGTACGGCTAGCGGCACGGCATCTTCAAACAAGAATCCGCACGAAAAGTCCTCCGACCACTCGTGACCGAAGTAGCTGCTGAACAAGCCAGAAGCCGGATCGCGCTCGGCGCTGTATTGGTCGTAGTCTTTCTGCGCTTGCTGAATGCGAGCCATATCCGCTGGATTGGTTAGGGGCTGAGCGGCGTCGAGCAGACTCCAGTACAGCTCCAAGTAGTCCTTAAAGGCCGCGAAGACGCGCGTAGCGACAGTTTCGGCGTCCGTTTTGGCGAAGAGGAGGTTCTTCGAGAAGTACTGATTGGCGTCGTAGAACTTCATTTCCAGCTCTTGTGCCAGGTCGTCGTACTTGAGCTTCAGATTTTGCATCGGCTCGATGTACTTGGCGAGATAGGCTTCATCCTGATAAAGCGGCTGGAAGTCCATCACCACGAGGATTTTCTTTTTGCCGAACGAGAGCAGGTCGATGCCCAGCAACGGAAGATCGTATTGATAGTTGGGATAGATGACGGCGTTCAGCACCTGTGCGGCTGCGCCCGCGTCGATGTAGGTGTAGCGAATTTTGCGCAGCTCGGGGCATTCGTAGCACCAGCTCTGGATGGTGGCAGACTGGCGACCGCGATCGCTGCGGTTGAACTCAAGGCCGGAGGGGATGGGGCGGGTTTGTAAATCGAACTTTTGAAACAGCGTTTGCTCCAAATGGTCGAGAAACGGCCTGTACATGGAGTGCAACCTGACATGAAAACGATCTGAGCATAAAAGACGCGCCGAATTGCCGTCTCATTTTCGCGGCACAACGCAACGAACTGTAACAAGACAGGCCGCGATCGCTTTTATTTCGTTACGAACTTAAGCGTTTTGTTGCGAAACTACCGGATTCGGGATCTGGCTTAGGCGATCGCTCGGGTCAGGCGATCGCTTCGTGAGCGGCCAGCATCGTTTCGAGTGTCTCGCGGGAGAGGCAGCGGCGCTCGGAACAGTAGGTCATCAAATTCACGCCATTCATCATCCGTACTGTACTCACTCGGACGCGAAAGTCATCAGTGATAAACCAACAGCGCTCTTGCCCCTGATTGTTGTCGTAATCAGTCGAAATCGTCAGCACGCCGTCGTCTGCGAACTGATAGTGACTGATAACCGGGATTTTCTCGACGTAACCGCGATCGCGCAGCAATCTCCCCGATTTTCCGCCTTCGTCGGGGAGGTCGATCAGGACGGCGGCGTAGTCGGGATTGGGTTCGCTCAGGTCGAGATTGGGCTGCCACATGAAGCGCGCGCCGCCAGATGCTTGGGCGGGATCGAGGTCGCGCAGCGCTAGTATGTCGGCGATTTTTTTATCGTTGGGTTCGATCACTTGGATGGTGAGGTTGGATTCTCCCGACTCGTCTTGAGTGATGTCGAAATGATGCACCGATCGCTGAGTCATCCACATGCCCTCGCTTTTGCGGAAAAACTCCATCATCGTTTTAGGAGTACTGACAGACATGGGCGATCGCCTCTACAACAAACAAATCTGAAACAAACGAAATTGTAAGACAATTGGCAATTGCAAGTTCGACGTAGGTGCGCGATGACTTCAGGTGGCGATCGCTCTTTTGCGGACAGTTTGGCTCGGGTACGAGCTGGAGAGACTTTGGATGCCACGGACAAGCATCTGGCAGGTGCGAACTGGAGCGGCGCGGATTTGTACGCGGCGTCTCTGGTGCAAGTCGATCTCAGCGGAGCCGATTTGAACGCGGCTAGCTTCGTGAATGCCGATTTGAGCGGCGCGAATTTGAGCGGCGCGAATTTGCAGGGAGCCGACTTGCGTGGTGTCGATCTGCGCGGGGCGAACCTGGATGGAGCCAAGCTGACTGGGGCGTTTCTGAATCGCTCTGACCTCAGAGGAGCGAATATTGCAAATGCCGATTTAGATTCCGTTCAGCTTCAGGTGGCTCTTTACGACTCGCAGACGACGTGGCCGGAAGGGTTCGGCTACAAGAGTTCAGGAGCGGTGGGGCCGAAGGCGAATCTCAGCGGTGCTTTTTTGAATACTGCCAATCTGCGGGGAGCAGATTTGAGCGGGGCGCGGATGCTGGGGACGTATTTGAGTGGAGCCGACCTGACGCAAGCCAATTTGCGGGGCGCGTCGTTGAGTTCTTCGTGTTTGCAGCAAGCGTATTTGACCGGGGCGTGTTTGCGAGAGGCGCGGCTGAGCGGGGCTGAGTTGCAAGGTGTAGATCTGCGTGCAGCAGATTTGACCGGTGCTGACCTGAGTGACCTGGCGAGCATCGCGGGAGCGGATTTCGGCATGGTGCGCGGCTTGAGCGACGAAACCCGGAAGATGCTGCTGGGGCGATCGCGCGAAGAACTCGGCACCTGGAATATCTTTACCCGCCGCACAACGGGACAGAGCCTGGATGCCTAGCTCTGGGATTTTTCAGGGCTATTCACAGGAGGGAGTGCGGCTAGGACTAGCAACGCGCCACCGATGGTCGCAACAGGTAGGGCTAGGACATTCACAACGGGAATCGCCAAGAGCAAAAATGCCGTGATGCCGAACCCCGCCATCAGCGCAAAATGTTGTCCGAGAAAGCCTAGCTTCTTCCCCATCAGAAAGCCACGCTGCCCCAAGGCCGGGTCAACCATGTCGAATCCAGTCAGGAAACTGGTAATTCCGATCGCGATCGCCCCGCCCAGCAACGGCAAAAAGATATTCAAGCCGATCAGAAGGAGCAGGATAAAAAGTTGAAACAGGATGACCTTGATGATTTCGGTTCCAACGATCCAAATGGTCTGAAATAGATTCCAGCTCGGCCCTTCGATCGCCTTGCCAAATGCGAGCTTACCCGTGTGAGAGGCCAACTCCTCCCGAAACGGAATCGCGATCGCCCCCAACAGCGGAAAAAACAGCAAGTATGTCATCAGCAACAGGACGATAACGACCAAGCCGCCACTTGCCGCCTCAGCCACCGTTACCGCCCAGTCGGGCACGAAGGTGACTAGCATCTGCTCCACGAGCTGCCGCGCGAACCTAACACCGTAGATGAACAGAGCGGCGAATCCCGCTGCCGTCATCACAATCGGCACGACGCTGGTCAGTTGTAAGCGAGGCGATCGCCTCAACACTCCGAACCCAGCCAAACAAAACCGCATCCCCGTCCAAAACTGGTAAATCGGGCCGCGATCGGACTGATAGGTATCGAGAATCGGAACGGAGAGTTTCTTCGCTTCAGAAGCAGTCATCAGGCTCGTTACAATTCTCGCGCGCAATCATCAGGACAAGGCAACCCCACTTCCGCAGGAGCGTGCATGTCTAAAGTAAACCGGATCTTCGCACGGGAGAAGAAGGGCGATCGCGGTAGCCTACACTACGCACGTCAACGGTCGAAGACCTTAAGAACATCAGTCATAATGGATACGTGTAAACAACCTGTAAGGACATGATTATCGGTGCGCCCCTTCTGTGGTTTTTACTGGGGATCGGCCTGATTGTTGCGGAATTCTTTTTGCCAGGATTAGTGGCTGGAGCGATTGGTTTGGCTGCTCTGGCCGCTGCTGGACTTGCATTCATTGCCCCACCAGTCGTTCAGCTTCTCGCGTGGGTGGTACTTTCGGGTACGTTCGTTTGGTTCGGTCGGCGCTTAGTTCCGAAAACTGCTTCAATTCTCG
>JBCBTL010000124.1:0-7027 GCA_039818705.1 Cyanobacteria bacterium J06639_1 | reverse complement strand
TTTAGAACGTTTTAGCTACCCAAAATGTCGTCACAGACTCTCTCTATCCTGGCTAAAACGTCACGAGCAATGGAGATTCGTCAGCCAAAGATACTCCGCGATGGGAACCGATGTTTGAAACGATCGCTACCTGCCCTTTAGCCCTTTGCTTGCGACACGCGGGCGGGCAGTGAAATCACGAACGACGTACCCACGCCAACTTGACTGCGAACGGCGATCGCCCCCTGCAGCGTTTCGGTGACGAGATTGTAGGTGATGTGGAGTCCTAAACCACTCCCGCCTGCATGGGGAGCCGTGGTGAAAAACGGCTCGAAGATGCGATCGAGGTGGGTTTCAGCAATTCCACAGCCATCATCGGTGTAGGTGAGGGTAATGCCGTTGGGAGAGCGCTCTACCGCAAGCGCGAACGTTCCGGCATCTCCATTGGGGTAGGCATGCGCGATCGAGTTCATCACCAAATTCGCGATCGTTTGGGAGAGCGCTCCAGGGTACGAGGCGATCGAGATCGCCTCATCGCCGCGCACCGACATGTGATGTCCGGCTCGTTTGATGTCGTGGCTGAGACTCATCACGACATCGACTAGATACGGTTTCACGGCAAACGTGCGCACGACATCGTGGGTGCGATCGACGGCGATTTGTTTGAACGATCGCACCAAGCTTCCCGCTCGGTTGAGGTTACTGAGAATGAGGTGGCTGCATTCCGCAGCGGTGTCAACATAGTGATGCAAATCCGATCGTTTGAGGGCGCTATTTTCAAGTTTGGTGGCGATCGCGTTTGACTCATTTTCCAGCGTTGACGAAATCGTAATGGCCGTACCGATGGGGGTATTAATTTCGTGGGCAACTCCGGCAACGGAATTCGCTAGCGCCGCTTGTTTGGCCGAGGCGACCAGATCGGCTTGCGTCATTTTTAAGTCTTCCAGCGCCCGAGCGAGTTCTTCCGAGCGCTGTTCTAATTGGAGTTCGGCTTGGCGGCGATCGCTAATATCGACAACAGCGATGACGAGACGTTTCCAGGTGACTTCGTAGGTCGGCGCGATAAAGTGTTTCAAAATGGCATCTTTGGACTCTCCAGATACCGTTTGGGTGGAAAATTCAGATTCAAAATGTACGTTACCCGCGAGCAGAGAGAGCAGCTCGGCCTGAAAAAGGTGACTGGCTTCCGCACGATAGGTACGAGGCAACATGTCCATCGCCGTTTGTTTTTGACGCGTGTCTAAAAAGCGCTCTGCCGATTGATTGACATCGAGCACGCGCACGAGGTCGGCACAGATCGCGATCGCTTCCGGATGGTCGCTAAAATATTGCGCGAAATCTTTAACGTGTTGAGTCTGTTGCAGTTCTTTTAAATAAAAATACACGACGGAAAAATCCACTTCCCAGAGTGGGTTGGGGGCATCATCGAACAATCTGCGGTAGCGCTGCTGGCTGACATCGAGATCGTCGGTGCGTTCTGCAAGCACCTGTTCGAGTTGAGTAAAAGAGTCTTGCAGCGATGCTGACATGCGGTTAAAGGATTGCGATAATTCCCGCACTTCCGCAATCCGGCTCGTGGTTGACATCTGCGACCAGTTGCCTTTAGCGATGTCTTTAACCGCCTGGTTGAGCTTGAGAATGGGTGCTGAAATTCGTCTGGATAAATACACTCCCGCGACGAGAGAGACGAGAATCGTGCCCAGACAAAGTAACAACGTAGCTTGAGTGTTGCGCTCGATTTGAATGAGAAAGTCAGATGAGGGAACGACGATTGCGACGATCCAATCGAGCCCGTATGCGTCTTGCCAGGGAGTGACTTGGACGAATTGAGTATCGTCTTGAAATTCAAACGAGAGACTTTGCGGAGTTTGAATTCGGTCGAGATTTTCATACTCGCGGTTGAGAAAGTTCACTGTATTGCGAATTAGCGGATCGCGAATATCGACAATGTCGATGCGATCGATGCGATCGCCCACCTCCCGAAAGGGAATTTGCGATGTCGAACTCGCGACTAAATCCCCCGAGCGTTCGAGGATGAAAACTTTTCCCGAATGGCTGACGTTTAAGCCGCGCAGGAAATCATTGATGGTTACCAGACTCAGATCGACCCCCAAAACCCCCAGAATATTTCCGGCAGCGTCAAACTGGGGTTTGGAGAGAGTAATCCCGTAGGTATCGACACTCGCCCACGCGTAGATCGGGCTCCAAACTAATCCTTCCGCTTCGATCGCAGCTTCGTACCAAGGACGTTCGCGGGGATCGTAAGGGGTGCTGCGCGATAGGGAAACGCGATTGCCAGCAGCATCGAGTAGGTAGGAATTTAAGTTCCCCGTGCCTTCCGTAACATCGAGATCTCGATTGCCATCATGTAAAGTGGCAACCCCGACGAACTCGCCGTCGGCGCGACCGAAATAGACTTGATCGACGCTGTCGAAAACTAACGATTCCTCAAATAAATGCGCTTCTAAACTAGATAAATTTTGAACGTCGAGACGACCGTCGCGCACGTCTCCTGCATTGAGTTCGAGGATGGGAACGGGGGTGGTCAAATAGCGTTCGAGACGTTCGATAATGCGGGCGGATATTTCTACTCGCAGTCTGGTAGCAATGTCATTCACTGCGCGCTCGCTATTGGAAAAGCCCAACCAAGCGATCGCGGCGCTCGTGAGCGCCATTTGTACGACAAACGGAACGAGCAGGATCGCACGGAGGGAGGTCGAGCGAGGTGCGGGACGACTCGACTCTGGCAGTGGAATCGTTTCGTCTTTGGCTGCTAGGCGCATAGCAAGACGTTCACATCAGTCATTGCTTTCATGATGCTTCAGGCACCGTAAACTGAAACCTCGTGCCCGCCCCAGGCCCACTGTCTAGCGAAATCCTGCCGCCGTGCGCTTCCACAATTCGCCGACAAATGTACAGCCCCAGCCCCAATCCTTGCGTCGCCCGAGACTGCGTGCCGCGCTCGTACAGCTCGAACAGAGTCGCCCCCACCTGCGGGTCAATGCCCACTCCCGTATCGGCAATCGAACAGGTCAGCCAGCCGGGTTGCTCTGCGGGAGACACGGCGATCGCCAGTGAAATTCCCGGCGGATTGTGCTTGAGCGCGTTGCCAATCAGATTCTCAAAGACGCGCCACAGTTGAGCGCGATCGCCATCGACCAACGGCAGAGCAACATCGAGGTCGAGGGCAAGCCGCACGCGCTTTTGGGCCAGCCGATCCTGCCATTCCGCTGCAATCGATCGCACCAGCTCGACCATCGAAAAGGGGTGGCGCACGAGCTGAATGCCGCGCGTTTCGGACTCCGCAACTTCAACTAAGCGATTGATTTGCTCCAACAGGCGATCGCATCCAGCCAGCAGACGCTTCATGACTGACATCGGAATTTCGGCGTGGGCGGAGCGGGACGATTGCAGCGCGATTTCAGACGAGATGAAACTATTCAACACGTTGACCATACCCGTGAGGGGATTGCGCAGGTCGTGGGTGAGGGCATTGACGTGAATTTGTAGGGCTTGTTCGGCTTTTTCGCGATCGGTAATTTCTTTTTGGAGCAGTTGATTTTTTTGAGCTAAATCGAGCGTGCGATCGCGCACCTGCCGTTCCAAAGTGTGGTTGAACGTTTGGAGCTCGGTATTGAGCGATTCGAGTTCGAGGCGGTGGCGTTCTAGCGCTAGTAAATCGCGGTAAGAACGCAGGCTCGAAACTAAGGTGGTGAAGAGCTTATCTTGAGTGAGTTCTAATTTGGTTTTGTAATCGTTAATGTCGTATCCGATGACGACGGATTCTTCGGGAGCTTGGCCGGGCTGTCCGGTACGCAACACGATGCGAACGGCTTGATTGTGGAGCGTGTCGCGAATGTACTGGACGACTTTTAAGCCCGATTCTGGTGTTTCCATCACGACATCGAGCAAAATTAGCGCCGTATCGGGGTTGGCTTCGATAAGCTGCTTAGCTTCTGCCTCCGAAAACGCCGAGACGAAGTGAATGTCTCTATTTTCAAACCGGAATAACTTCAAAGCCACTTTAGTGGCTTGATGCACCATTGCATCGTCATCGACGACTAATACTTTCCAGCTCGATTTCGCCTCCGCAAGAGACACCTCATCTTCCGGTGCAAACGCGAGTTCGTCATCGTTAAAATCAGCTTGATTCACCCTCTGTCTTCCCACTCAATCGTGAACGTCGCGCGGGTCTTTGCCTCACACTAATCCCGCCCGCAGCGCTTTGACTGCGACCTGAACGCGATCGCTGGCCGCCAGTTTATTCATCAACCCGCGCACGTGTGCCTTCACGGTGTTGGGACTGATAAACAACTGCTTGGCAATGGCTGGATTGCTCATGCCCTCCACCAAAAGCTGCAGGACTTCCATTTCGCGCTCGGAAAGCGTCTCAAAGCGTTCTCCAGACGGTTCCGGAGTCGGCGCATTCAATTCGGAGACGATCGTTTGCGCGACTTTGGCATCCAAATAAACGCCACCCTGCGACACTGTGGCGATCGCCGTCAGTAAAATCTCGATCCGTCCTCCCTTGATGCAGTAGGCATCCGCACCGCTAGAAAAAGCAGCCATCACCTCTGTACGGGACGAGTGAGAGGTCAACATCATCGTTTTCACGGAGGGCAACTGTGCCTTAATGCGCTGTGTCGCTTCGATGCCGTCCAACCCCGGCAAGCCGATATCCATCAGGATCAAATCGGGGCGGTGTTCGAGCGCTGCTTCCACCCCCAAATAGCCGTCGTCTTGCATATCGACGATCGCCAATTGCGGATAGGGAACGAGGGCACGTTCTAGACCGAGCTGCACGAGGGGATCGTCTTCGACCACCAGCACGCGCCACGAGGGAAGTTGAATGGCTTCTGACATCGGTTCCGCGCAAGAATTTTAATGACGTTGCAGTTAACTTTTATCCGCATCATACGGGCGATCGCCCAGCTCGCACGCCGAGTTCGCTTTGCAACTCATGCTACCGAAGATCCGTGCTGTCCGAACCGGAACCTCAATGAAATGACTGATAAGTTTTTCCAAGTATCGCGATCGCGGGTTGCCCGTGTCCCTACCCACGCGAGCTGTCATTCATATCGTCCCCGTCTGCGATCGCCTGAAAACTATCCGATCGGGTAGCGACAAGTCTACCCAGAGGTGTAGACAACTTTGGCCTAGACGGGCGTGTTGGGAGTAGAGGGGATTTCGCGATGCTGAAGAAGTGGCAGTGCGGTCGTCGCGATCGCCGACAGCAAGCCCTTTTTCTCAGGCACTTTCATCATGAACGCCCTTCCCCTCGCACCGATTGATGTCGAGCACCTGTGCCATCTCGCGCTCGATGCCCTCGGCACCTCCTATCGCAAAAGCCGCGTCGTGCTGATGGTGAGCGGTCAGCCGCGTTCCCTCATCTCCAACGCCAATCGCTTGCAAACGGCAATTCAGGCGATCGCGCTTAACGCTCTGCACTACTCCGAGCCCGATCGGATGGTGCGGCTCTGTCTGATTTGGAAAGACTGGGGCGTGTCGCTACAGGTTCACGACGAAGGCATTGGCATTCCCGACGAGGATCTCGCGCGCGCCTTCGAACCGGGATTTCGCGGCTCGAATGTCGGCAGTCTTCCCGGTCGAGGCATGGGGTTAAGCGCGGCAAAAGAGGCGATCGCGGAGGTGAATGCGGCGATCGCCATTTGCAGC
Organism: Cyanobacteria bacterium J06639_1; assembly: GCA_039818705.1. Classification (GTDB taxonomy): domain Bacteria; phylum Cyanobacteriota; class Cyanobacteriia; order Thermostichales; family PCC-7336; genus JBCBTL01. Next base: position 1,372 of record JBCBTL010000124.1, on the reverse strand, counting down.
CTGGTGAACTTCGGCACGACGGTCACGCTCGATATTCCCAACCATCCCCAGATAACAATCCCCGTTCCATCTGGGGCTATGGCTTCGCGCCAGGTTGCCCGCAGGCTGGGAAGCCGCTTTTAGAAAGACTTACGCCAGCACTATCCCTACTCATTCGCATCCCTATGTTTGCCCATCCCTTTTTGGTTGAAGCCGTCCTCGATCGCGAGTTCGTCACCCTCCCGGATACCGAACTCGTCACGAGCGCCTTGCAAGTGATGGTGCTCGACGAGAATGCACCCCCTACCGTCGTGGCCTCCCCCCTGCGCAACATCGCGATCGCCACCGCTTCTAACCCGCTGGTCGGCGTGTTGACGGAGGATACGCTGTTCGAGGCGATCGCCACCGAATCATTTGACGATCGCACGACACTCGCGCAGCTCGTCGACCGCGATCGCGCCGTACTCGCCATTCCCCACACATGGGACGTGTTCGCCACGGTGGAGCTGATGCGGCAGCGCCAGCAGTTTTATCTACCCATCCTCAACCGAGACGATCGCGTTCTCGGATTTATCACGCCATCTCGCATCCGGCAGGCCATCGGCGTGCCTGCGCCCCTTGGCAGCTACTGCGTAAGCGACGTGATGGCCGAGCCGCGCTGCGAGATCGCAATTGGAACTAGCGTTCGCGAGGCCGTCCGACGGATGCAGCGGGGCGCTCGCACGATCGCGATTGTGGCTGACATCCCAGTCGACGACGCGATCGCCACCTCCCCCCTGCTCGGCTGCGTTACGCGCCGCGACATCGTGCAGTTGCGTCGGTTAACCCCCGATCTCAGCGCCACCCCCGTCGAGGCGATCGCCACTGGCGCGCTCCCCTCCGTGCGCCCGCAAGATGGACTCGCGATCGCCTGTCATCTCATGCAGCAACTCGATCTGGATGAACTTCCCGTCACGGACGACCGTGGCAATTTTGTCGGGACGGTGTCGTTTTTCGCTGCCCTGCGAGCGATCGACCCTTACGAGCCTCCTACGTCTCCCCTTTCACCCTCTCCCGCCCCGCGCTCGCTCGACAGCCTGGAACGAGCCGTGTCCGATCTGACGGGAAACCTGACCGAAATGACACGCCAACTGGCTGGCGAGCGACAGATGCGCCAGCAAATGGAGCGATCGCTCGCGCGCGAACGAGAGTTAACCCGAGTCACGCTGCAATCGATTGACGATGCCGTCATCATCACCGATGTCGAGGGGCGGGTGCAGTTTTTGAACGTGCGAGCCGAGCAAGCCCTCGGCTTGGCGCTTGCTGACGTGACCGATCGCGCGATTGAAGACGCGCTCGACACCTATTCTGAAATCGGGCGCGTGCCAACGTCTCCCCCCATCCGCCAAGTGTT
>JBCBTL010000123.1:0-7039 GCA_039818705.1 Cyanobacteria bacterium J06639_1 | reverse complement strand
GTGGAAGCCATGTGGCGAACTGATTCTACATTAGCTAGAAGTCGACTTAACGTATCAAAACCATAGTTTTGTGGAGAATCTTCATGTCGCGTGAACCTGACTCTCTGAAAGATATCGTGCCTCAGATTTTTCAAAAGAAAATTGAGATTGATAAGCAGATAAATCATTCTTTGCGAGAAGTGGAAGAAATCCAAAAATACTACCATCCTAGAGCAGAATTCAATCGATGGAGAGATTCGAGTGAGGGCAGAGAATGGAAGCTTGCTCAGTACTATCGCCAAAAGGGATGCTGTTCAATCTGTCAGAATTCTATAGAAGTCAAAGGTGCACATATCGACCACATCAAGCCAATTTCTACATTCCCAGAATTAAATTTGAGCCTGTCTAACTTGCGAGTAACCTGTGCTGACTGCAATCTAAGAAAAGGTTCTAGTTAGGTCAAGCTGAACCTGTTGAGAAGAAGAAATTATCGAGGATATATTTGACAATTGCTTTACAGTATTTGAAGTTTGAGAGTGTATGTAATTTCGCTCTACTTAGCTGAATGTCCGAACCTCTTTGGCCTTATTGCACCCCTGGCATTCCCGACGATGCCTTCGATCGCATTCCTGGCATTCCCCTCAGCCAGCGCGAGATGCGGGTGTTGATGATAAGCCAGTTGCGACTGACCCCTGCTAGTTGCGTTTGGGATATTGGAGCCGGAACGGGGACGATCGCGGTGGAAGCTGCCCTCTTGTGTCCGCAGGGGACGGTGTACGCGATCGAGCGGGATGAAGAAGTGGTGGAGCTGATTCAGCGTAATAGCGAGAAGTTCGGCGCGACGAACGTGCGCGTCATTCAGGGAACGGCTCCCGATTGTTTGCTGGAGATTCCCCAAGCCCCCGATCGCATTTGTTTTGAAGGGGGAGCGCCAATTGGGGCGATCGTGGAGCAGTGTTGGTCGTTGCTGAAATCTCAGGGACGGTTGATTTCGACCGCTAGCTCGCTCGACGCGCTCTATTCGCTGTCTGAGAGCTATGCCAAAGTGCAGGCGCGGCAGGTGGAGATCGTCCAGTCAGCCATTAACCGCCTGGAAACGCGGGGAATTCGGCAGACATTGGCCGCACTCGACCCTATCTTCATCCTCAGCGGTGCCAAGCTGGATTAAGCGATCGCCCCTTTCATGAGTCGCATTCAAACCATTCCCCTAGCAGCCATTCGCCGTCCGCTACAGCGTCAAAACGATCCGGTCAAAGTGAAGGCTTTGATGGAATCGATCGCCAAAATCGGCTTGCAGGAACCGATTGACGTGCTGGAAGTAGACGGGCAGTACTACGGCTTTTCAGGCTGTCATCGGTTTGAAGCGGTGACGCGCTTGGGGCACGAGGCGATCGCCTGTCGAGTTCGGCGCGCACCTCGCTCGGTCTTAAAAATGCACCTGCGCTAAAGACGCACCTGCACTAGAGATTTTCTGGGCGGATGGTGAGTTTGCCCGCATAGAGGATCGCACCTTCTTGCAGTTGGAGGCTGTCGATTTTCACCTCACTACCGAAGTCGATTGCCATGTTGTTGAGACCGTCAATGGGGATAGTTTGGCCTTCGCTCAGCCAACTGGGGTCGAGAAGCACTAGCTCGCTGCCATTCTGGGCGCGAACGCCAGTAGCAACGGTGATTGGAACGGGCGTGCCGTCGGACGTGGCGACGGAGGCATCGATTTGGAGAGTGTCTTCAAGCAGCGTGACTTTCGGATCGCTGATGCGGAAGGGGACGCTACTGCCACCAATGGGAAGCTCGACATTGGCTTGGGCGAGCTGCGACTGAATCAGCGGAGACTGCAAAGATTGGTTCAAATCGGCTTCGGTGAGGCGCATCTGGACTTGAACGGGAACGGGGTCGAGCAAACGCAACTGGCTGCCCTGAATCGCTTCGCCGACGTTGAGACGAATATTTTCGCCATCGAGCTGCACCTGAGTGATGCGAAAGCCTTCGTAAAGTAGATTCTCGCCCGCAACCGAGGCACTCGGGATGGTGCCATTGACAATTTGCTGATCGGAGCCTTGGATCTCGACTGTGAGATTATCAACTTCCTCAACTTCAGACTCGATCCAAGAAGTGACGACTGGATTGAGGAGCGTACCGACGAATTGAGCCATTGCTGGAGTTGCCAAAGCGATCGCGGGAGCGCCCACAGCCACTGTCCATGCTGCCAATTTCTTCAAGTTCATCACGTCATTCCCTCTATACGAGTCGTCAATTGAGCCTCAGATTCTCCAGACGCACGCGATCGCCCCGTCGTGCCCGTAGGCGACTTGCAAATAACCTACCGAAGAGCAAGAGGCGAGCAGAAGGTTGGCGGAATCCACTCGCCCGTGCGGCGAAGCCAAAGCAGATGGCGCGCTAGCTGACAGACTCGCTCAGCAGCGATCGCACCGTGGCGACGTATTCGTCGATATTGCGCTGATTGCCGCCAAAATCATACTCACCCATCCGCCCGACGGACACAATATCCAGACGGGTATTCGTCGGTTCTGAGTCGTCCGCCTGGAGGTTGACCGCAATGTCATCGACGAACTTGAAGAGGTTAGTGCGGGACACCCCCGTAACTTTATTTGCATCGACGTTCAGTAGCTCGCCGCGCGACCAGGCTTCAAAGGCTTGCGCAGCCGCAGGCCGGACGGTTTCGAGGGGGGCATTGAGGGTGATTTGCTGGGTGGCGCTGTTGCCAGGAGGAAGGGTTTGGGCGCTAGCGGCTGGAGTGAACGCGCTGGCACCGAACAGGAGCAGGGCGATCGCGAACGCCGCGATCGATTTGAGCCAAGGCATAGGAGAGTCTCTCAATTGCGAACGAAAATGTGAGTCTGCCCGACGGCAAACTCAACTCCCTAGACCTCCCATTTCACGTCTGCGATCGTCAAGTGTGCTGCGAACGATCGCCCCTTTCCTGGCCGCCTCTTACCTTAGCTACCTCGCGGGAAGCCCCACACTCTATCCATTAGGATGAGTGATGGGATGAGAGCAGGACGGCAATGCCGTCATTCGGGACTCTCTTGCCCCTCGATGTATCTTCTCAACGTCGATATCGTCACGCCCCCACAACTGGCGATGAAATACGATGCATTCCACACCACTGGTTTGTTCCCATAAACCGTCTGCAACTGGTCGAGAAAAGACTGTCTCAACTTCCGGCTCGATACCGATTTCAGATTACTGACAAACTTGGGCAAGTCGAGCTGCGGATAATACTGGAACAGCAAATGAACGTGGTCGGCCTCGCCGTTGAACTCAATCAGCTTGCACTCCCATTTCTCACACAGCTCACCGACGATTTCTGTCAATGACCGTAGCATTTGTGCAGTCAATGCCTTGCGACGGTACTTGGTAGTCAACACCAGATGAGCCTTCAGATCTGACACCGCGCGTCCGCTGGAGACGAAATCATCCTTCATCATCACCGTAGCTATTTATGGCTACACTGATTATATGCACGTCGTCTACCAATACAAGCTCCTTCCGACTGCCGCTCAGGTGAAAGAGATGAGCGCGTGGTTGGACATGCTCCGCGCGCAGTACAACTGGTTGCTCGGAGAACGCTTCGACTGGTGGCAGTTCAATCGTTGTCCCGTCAATGCTTGTCCCCTGACGTGCAGCATTGCTTCAGTGAAGGAGCGACCCAGCTTCTACGGCCAAAAGCGTTCTTTGCCCGCGCTCAAACGAGAACGTCCCTGGTACAAACGGGTTCACTCCCAGGTATTGCAGGAGATGGTCAAGCGGGTTGAAGTCACTTTCGACCGCTTTCTGGGGGGTGACAGCCGGGGCAAGCGTAGCGGTCGGCCACGCTTCAAGTCCCCATCTCGCTATCGCACCTTTACCTTCCCTCAGATGAAGCCGGGAAGCGTGCAGGGCAATCGCGTCACGTTTCCGAAGTTGGGAGCCGTCAAGTTCATTTGTCATCGTCCGCTCCCAGACGGGTTCGTTCTCAAGCGAGCGGAAGTCACTCGCAAAGCAGATGGCTGGTACGTGGGACTGACACTCAAAGATACTCGCGTGCCTGAGCCCCTGGCTGTGGAGGCCGTGCCGACGGAGACCAACAGCATCGGTATCGATGTGGGGCTGGAATATTTTGTCGCTTGTTCGGATGGCACAACGGTCACTCCTCCCCAGTTTTTCCGACGCGCTCAGGCAAAGCTATCGCGGTTGCAAGCGAAGCGGGAGCTGCGGGCGAAGGGGTCAACGGCTCGCCGCAAGTTGACCTCGCGCATTGCCAGAGTGCATCAAACCATCGCGCGGCAGCGACGGCAGTGGCAGTTCGAGCTAGCGGGTCAATTGGTTGAGAAAGCGGAGGTGGTATTTGTTGAGAATTTGAAGGTGTCGAATATGAGTCGTCGTTGTCGTCCCAAGGTGGCCGATGATGGCAGCTATCTTCCCAACGGCCAAGCAGCCAAATCGGGATTGAATAAGAGTTTCGCAGATGCCGGGATTGCAGGATTTCTGGACACAATTCTGCCGTACAAAGCTGAGAAAGCTGGGCGGCGGGTGGTGCAGGTGAATCCAGCGGGGACATCCCAACATTGCGCGAAGTGTTTGCATCGAGTGCCGAAGAAGCTATCCGAGCGCTGGCATGAATGCCCCGAGTGTGGGTATTCGGTGGCGCGCGATATCAATTCGGCAGTGCTGATTCAGCAAGTGGGGTGGTTGGGCGTTGTCCTCACTCAAAAACGCGAATCCGGGTCGAAAACTCGGAGGAGAAGCCCTCGTCGTATTGCTCCGCAATCGGCGTAGGGAGTACGTCACTGGAGCATCGGCAGGCGCGGCGACTGAGCCATGGGCGGGAACGGAAGCTTCGAGCCAGCAACCCGTCATCCCCCTCGTAAGCAGTCCTAACGAGTAACGAGCCTCGCTAGGGCATGTACATGGTCGCGTCTTCCGAGTGCGAGGTATCTGGCGCCGGAGGTCGACCTTCAGCCGCGAGCGCTTCCACTTCAGCCGCTGTCATGGTGCGATAGGTTGCTGTCGTATGCTCGCCAAACTGAATCGTATCGCCATCGCTCAAATCCCAAGACGGCACTTTATCGCCGTTCACGAGGAGACCGTTTTTGCTGAGCTTGCCTTTACTGTTGCCGTCGAACACTCGGTAGCGATAGCCGTCCGCGCTGCGAATGCGAACGAAACTGGCGTGCTGACGCGAAACACAAGGATCGGAAAGGACGATGGCACACGATGGCTCTCGACCGAGGACGTACGCGGGAGCCTCCAAGACAACCGTTTGCACCCCAGCGGGTTCTTCCACGACTAAAACGTGTTTGGCCTGCATGTTGTCCGAACTCGCTCTCACTATCCAAATCCCGCCCCGCGCGGCTGCATTGCTCTTCGGCCTGTTGCTTTTCAGCCTAATGGGTATTGTCCCACTGCCACTCCACTCAGGAGCGATCGTGCTGAAATCAACGCTTTGAATCAGACTCTTTGAAAAATAAATTTTGGGATCTCGATGCCAGCAGCCCCCAACCGCACAACTCAGCCGCGACACCGCTAACCACGAGTACTGCTAACCGCGAATGCTGCTGACAACCATAGCCACTGACATCTAATGTTGATGCCAGAGATGCCTCGCTCCCACAGCAGCTCGCTCGGTACGGGAAGCTAACTGCAGCTCTAGAGACAATCTCCGTACAATTGCCAAGCTGAAACGCATTCAGTATGCCATTTTGCGAAACATTTGTTAATGACCTCTCGGGCTACGGCCTCCTGCGATCGCGCTCTCCGCTCTCCGGTGTGGCAATACGCCCGGCGATCGCTCTGTTGGCCGCCCGTTTCGCCGCGAAGCCCGTCTGGTTTACCCGAACTGTCTGCCCAATAGCCAGACGAGCTTCGCAAGCCAGACGAACTTCGCAAGGACATTAGGTCGCAGGGATATTAGGAGAGCAGACGCGAGCCGCGCGTAGGAACTGGGGCGGCGAGATCATCCCAGACACCCCATTGGCAGCCAGATCGGTAGAATTTGAAGCAGCCATTTCATACCCGAGCATTCCCCATTCGCACTGAACGAGGCCGCACAGGAGCCATCATGACCGACGTACCCGAATCGTCTAGCCAGCGTGCCGCCGAACTGCGTCGCGTCCTGCAGGCTGCGAGTATTGCCTATCACGTCCATGACGCTCCCGTTCTCGAAGACAGCGTTTACGATCGCCTCTATCGCGAGCTCCAAACCTTAGAACAGACCGATCCCAGCCTGATCGTGCCCGACAGCCCGACTCAGCGAGTCGGCGAACGCCCCGCTGTCGGATTCGAGTCGGTGACTCACGCGATTCCACTGTTCAGCCTGGATAACGCATTCTCGCTAGCGGAACTCCACAAATGGGAGATAAGCCTCTTGCGGGTCTTAGGGCTCGAACCGAGCGCGGCGAGTGCCGTGGACTACGTGTGCGAACTGAAAATCGACGGGTCTGCGCTGGCGCTAACTTACGAAAACGGCATTCTAACGCGAGGGGTCACTCGCGGCGACGGTCGCGCTGGAGAAGATATCACCTCAAACGTGCGCACGATCCGGACGCTGCCGCTGCGCCTGCACGTGGATGCACCACCGCCTGTGGTGGAAATTCGCGGCGAAGCCTACTTGCCCGACGCTGAATTCGAGCGAATCAATCGCGATCGCCTCGCAGCGGGAGAACCCGCCTTTGCCAACCCTCGCAACTGCGCGGCGGGGACGCTGCGGCAGTTGGACAGCCGGGTCGTGCGCGATCGCAAACTGCAGTTTTTCGCCTACACGTTGCATCTGCCGCAGGGCTGGCCGGGAGGGACGCTACCGACTTCCCAGTTAGAAGCGTTAGACGTGATGCAATCGCTCGGATTTGCCGTCAATCCACATCGCGAACTTTGCCCTTCCATTCGCGAAGTCGGGGCGTTCTTCGAGCGCTGGGATGGCGATCGCAAAACGCTGCCCTATCAAACCGATGGCGCAGTCGTCAAAGTGAATCAGCTCAACCAGCAAGAAGAAGCTGGATTCACCCAGCGATCGCCGCGATGGGCGATCGCTCTCAAATATCCCGCCGAAGAAGTGCCGTCG
>JBCBTL010000122.1:0-7055 GCA_039818705.1 Cyanobacteria bacterium J06639_1 | reverse complement strand
ATGACGGCTGGCATCGTCCTCGCCATCATGTGGTTGTGTTCCGCTCTTCATTCAATGAGCGCGTGCCGAACAGCTATCGCTTCGTTCACGGCATGGATATCGTCCCCGCCTTACCGCGTTGGTGGCACGGTCAGTACCGTCACGTCGATCGCGAATATCGCATCGGCGATCGCGTTCGGTGGAATGTTTTTTCGGGTCGATTCAAGGATCACGCGATCGGAAAATACATCGACGTTCTCAAACAATACGTTTGAGCGAATGTTGCTCGCTTAGTTATTTTGAGCGTTCTGTTTTGGAATGGTCGAATCAGCAAAGCGTGCGTACTTAACGCGGCCATTGCGTGGGGCTTCCTCAATCGCCACCATTCCCATCCGCACGTCTTCAAAGTAAATAAATCCGCCAATGCGATCGCTCACCAGTAGAGGGCCGTGGTAAAACTCGTACGCGGGAATGTAAATGGTCATCGTGTCTTGAATGACGAAGGCATCGCCGAACAGTTGATGACAAATTTCGCGAATCAGCGCGTCGAGGATTTCACGTTCGGCGCGATCGCCTTCTTCGATAAACTCGGGCAAATCGGCAAAGTTATCCATATAAAATTCCCACACGGTCGAGAGGGATTGCTCTCGCAGCAGCTTGTGCTTGAGGTCTTGCAATTGTTTGAGATCCATCCGCCTGTCTCTAGGGAGCTTCTTTCCAATCTTTGCCGAACGGTAACAGCGCTAGGGGCACCATTTTGACGTGCTGAATCGCAAACGGAATCCCGATGATGCTGATCGCGCAGGCGATCGCCGCCGTGATGTGCGTCATCGCAATGGGCAACCCGATAAACACCAGCCAGACGATATTGAGTACGAGCTGCAGCAGTCCGCCAACCCCAGATGCAGGGCGATCGCGAAGCTGCTTGCCAAAGGGGAGCAACGCAAAAGACCCCAGCTTAAAAGCCTGCATTCCAAACGGAATACCCACAACGGTTACGCACAGAAATAAGCCACCGATCCAATATTCAATGGCGAGGACGAACCCGCCAAACACGATCCAAAGCAGGTTCGCAAGCAAGGTCACGGCTTACACCACGCAACTGATGGGAGCAAAAGCAATTGGAGGCAAAGCGATCGCTAGCGAATGAAGGCGGAACACAACCACATGATGGCGAGGACGATGCCAGCCGTCATGTTGGTATCAAGGGTCGCACCGCCTGCCGCAAACGCGAGGGGAATTTCAGCCAGCAGCAGTCCAGCAATCAAGGCGATAAACGCAATGAGTAGCGATCGCCAAAACAGGCGTTCTTTGAGGTAGACGAAATACCCAGTCGCCATCATGCCCAACGTCAGCGGGAGTGAATGGGAATTGGGTTGCGCCACTAGCATGATGGCGTAGATCCCAGACATCACCGCGAGAGGAACCCACACGTCGCGCGGCTCGGGATTGTCGATCAGACGGCCAACCCAATGGGGCGTTTTATCCGTTTTGAAACTGGGCAACGACCAGCGAGAGCTGGGTTTAGTTTCGACATTTTCAACCCGCTCGGGATTGCGGATGTCGTCGGGAACGGGAATCTTACCCTGTTGTCGAAGCCGCAAGCGCTCCATCAGAATTGCGTCATACGCTTGTTCGACGAGCTGCTGCTGAACTTCGTCTTGGCTCAACTGCTGCAGAAGATGGTCGCGCGCTGCCTTGATTTCCTCGAATGAGGCATCCTGCGCAATCCCGAGAACCTGATGCGGACTATTCTCGTCCATACTGCGATCCGCTTGAGATTCAGAATTCACCTTAACCCATCTCCATTCAGCGCAACGGTGAGGTTTCCAGCACTCGCGTTCCAACGCTCGGGCTCGCGCGAGGGATCTGCACGGAGGCATCTGCCTCGCAGTCCGAAGGCGATCGCCTCGGCAAGCCAACCGTTACTCTAAGATAGCCACACATCTGCGTTGCAAATCGGAAACTTGCGCGATCGCCATGCCGAATCCCGCCGTTCTCACTGTCGAACGTCGCCTGAACGACCCGCCCCGAGGTTGGTGGAATCGCAATCGTTCGGCGGAGCAGCAAGAATGCTTCGTCATTAAAGTCAACGGCAACGTATTGGCCGAGTGCAAAACCTACGATGACGCTCGGGATTTCATTCAGCAGTGGGAAGTTCAAGCGAAAACCTTTCGCTCCGGCTACAAAATTCATGCCGAGCCGCTCGCGCTCGCCTCTCCTCGCAGATCTATTCATCAAACTGCTGCGGGTCAGCTCTTGCAGGATGACCCCTGGGCAGCGGAGGCGTACGGTGTTGCAGCATTGCGATCGCTGTTGGACGCGCACGGCTGGACGGAAGCGCAGGTGCGCCAGCTTTGCGAGTACGCGATCGCCGAAGAGTTTGAGGCGTGGCAGCAGCGTCAAAATTTGCCGCCACGCCGCGAAGCCGCCCGCCGTTCCAATCTGTTCGATTTCTTTCGCTAGAGGAAGCTCTCTCCATGTCCGATGCGTCCCAACGGTCTGAAGTGCTCACCGACAAAGCTCCCGCGCCCGTAGGCCCTTACAGTCAGGCGATCGCCGCTAAGGGAAGTTTGATTTTTACAGCGGGACAAATCGCGATCGACCCAGCAACGGGAACGTTAATGCAAGATGCCGACGTGGGAGCGCAAACCGAGCAGGTATTACAAAATTTACAAGCCGTCCTCGGCGCTGCGGGGACTTCGCTCGATCGCGCCATCAAAACCACCGTATTTCTCAAAGATATGAACGACTTCGCGGCCATGAACGAAGTCTACAGTCGCTTTTTTTCCGACCCCGCTCCTGCGCGCTCCTGCGTCGAAGTTGCGCGTCTGCCCAAAGACGTGTTGGTCGAAATTGATGTCATCGCCCTTGCGGGTTAGCAAACGCTCTCAAGGCTCACAGCAGCCCGAATTCTGACAGCTTATCCACCTGAGCGCGCACGGACTTCACGGATGTTTGCAGCGCTGCGGATTCTTCGTCAGTCAGCTTCAGTTCGATGACGAACTCCACGCCGTTCGTTCCCAAACAGACGGGAACGCCCATGCCCAAATTTTTGATGCCGTACTCGCCATCGAGCACCACCGCAGCGGGTAGGTAACGGCGGCGATCGCGCAAAATCGATTCCACCATCATGGCGACAGCAGATGCGGGTGCGTAGTAGGCACTCCCCGTCTGCAGCAACCGCCCGATTTCTGCCCCGCCATCCCGCGTGCGCGCCACCAATTGCGCGATCGTCTCGTCCGGCAACAGCTCTGGTAGCGGAATGCCTTTGACCGTGGTGTAGCGAGGCAGCGGCACCATCAAATCGCCGTGGCCGCCCAGCACCATCGCGGAAATATCGGCGATCGACACCTTCAATTCCATCGAGATGAACGTGGCAAACCGAGCCGCATCCAGCACCCCAGCCATGCCCATTACCTTTTGGCGCGGCAAACCGCTCGCGTGCCACACCAGGTATGTCATCACGTCCAGCGGATTGGTCACGGCAATGTAGGTCGCATCCGGGGCTGCCGCCACTGCCGATCGCGTCACGTCCGCCACGATCTTGGCGTTGCTTTGTAACAAATCATCTCGACTCATCCCCGGCTTGCGGGGAAATCCAGCCGTGATGACCACCACCTGAGCGCCCGCGATCGCTTCGTAATCCTGGGTGCCGACGATGGCGCGATCGTGGCCTTCCACCCCGCGCGCTTCCATCAAATCCAGGGCAATGCCCTGCGGTCGCCCCTCCGCGATGTCCACCAGCACCACGTCAGCTAAATCTTGTTCGGCCAAACGCTGAGCCAGGGTGCTGCCCACCGACCCCGCGCCAATCACAGCAACTTTAGCCAGGTCGCAGGTGGGATTTGTCGTCATAGGTTCGCGCCAATCAGAGCGATCGCCCGCCCGAGAGTCGCCTCTGGGTAGGCAATCTCAGCCTAGCGTTCCGCTGCAAAGGCGCGATCGAACGTTAACGGTTTTGTCGGATTTTCACGGTCGCATTCTTCTTCGGTCAGAATCTCGCAACGAGGCTCACGCTTTGAGATCGAGCCAGCCTTCTTCTTTCAACTTGGGATTGAACCGCAGCGGGATAGCCACGTGCCGTGCTTCTAGCTGAGCCAAGATTTCAGCCTCAATACGGCGGGCGGCTTGCTTGAGGGCTTTGATGCGATCGCGTTCCGACAGCGTTTTGTCCGCGTAGCGATCGCGCTCCTCCTGCGTCATCTGCTCTTTTACGTCAATTGGCGTTTCCCAAGGTGATGGGTCGAGCGCATTTCCGATCGGGATATCGCCATTGGAGTCCATCCAGGCAGCGCGAATGTTCTCCAGCAGCGTGCGGCTGGGGCGAGCGATCGCGTGAGCTTTCACCCAAAAACACGACTCGGGTTGACGCACGAGGTGAAGTTTGAGGCTCGTTGCCATGTCGCGGGAATAGCCGACGTAGTGGAGGGCGCGATCGCGATCGAAGACGGCATAAACGCCAATGCTGCCCTCACATTCATCCGGCAACTGCCCAGCGTCGTTGATGTACGGAATGAAGTCGAGACTGTCGAGAGCGGGGATGTCAGCAGATGCATTCACGGCAGATGCGTTCGCAGTGGCGATCGCGGAGGTAGGCATAACTCAGCCATCATACGCCGGACGAAATCTGTAGATCGACGAAATGGATGGGCTCAATGTATCGACTTGTGAAATAAATATGAACGTTCTTTGCGCGCACTTGGAAGATCCCGAGGTGGCTGCATCCAGCATGTTACGGTGTAGCCCGTGCTGTTGTTTCGAGCAGCCAGCCGTTGTGACCGCAGAGGAACGCGATCTTGATCCCCACGCACTCCACCCCTTCCGGCTCTGACTCCATCAATCCTGAAACCGAGCGGATGTGCGATTACGTGGCCGACATGCAGGTTCACATGGCTCTGCAAGCGCGCAACTTAGTCCCCGGAATCGATTCCGCTATTTCCGACAGCCGTCAAACCATGCTTCAACAGGCTCAAGCCGCCTCTGAAAAATTCGCGTCCCGTTCCTGGCTGCGCTAGTCAAAGGCTGACTAACACTTCAAGAACCCCTCTGGCGACAGGCTGGAGGGGGTCTTAGTTTTTAGATACTTTTTTCAGATATTTTTAGTCGCAGAAACCTTGTAGAACGGTCGTTTGACCACAGTGGCAGGGCAGAGGCGATCGCGCACCTTCACGCTCAGGTCTGTCCCGACTTTGGCGAGATTGGGCGGCACGTAGGCTAGAGCGATCGCTTTTCCCAGCGTCGGAGCCTGAGTCCCGCTGACCACTTGCCCGGTCGCGGTGCCATCACTGACGACCTCGTAGCCTGGTCGCGCAATTTCGCGTCCGTTCATCACCAAACCCACCAGCCGCCGTTGGACTCCTGCTTGCTTTTGCGCGACCAACGCAGACTTGCCGATGTAGTCGCGCTCCTCCGACCAGTCCACCAGCCAGCTCAACCCGGCTTCGAGCGGAGTCGTGTCGTCGTCCATGTCTTGACCGTACAGGTGAAGTGCAGCCTCCAATCGCAGCGTGTCGCGCGCGCCAAGGCCGATGGGGATGACTTCAGCTTCTAACAGGCGATCCCAGAGATTCAGACCTGCTTTAGGAGGCAACATCACCTCAAATCCGTCTTCTCCCGTATATCCGGTGCGGGCGGCGAATACTGGATCTTGCGGGCGATCGCTCAAGGTCACCGTGGCATGTCCGAACCGCGGCATCTCGCGCAAAGACTCTCGCACGAACGATTGCAACGCCTCGACGGCTTGCGGCCCTTGAATAGCGAGCAACACGCGATCGCCAGATAGGTCTTCCAGCGTCACGTCCGGTAAATGCTGCTGCATCCAGCTCCAATCTTTGGCCGTCGTGGCTGCGTTGACGATCGTCATCCAGCGCTCCCAGTCTGGATTTTGGCTGTCCTGCCCCTGGTTGTACAGGATTAAGTCATCGACGATGCCGCCGCGATCGTTGAGCAAAACCGTGTAGCGACTGTGGCCGGGTTCGGTCTGAGCGAGGGAACTGGGGACGATGCGTTCCAATTGCTCGCGCACGTTGGCACCGCGCAGGACGAACTTACCCATATGGGAAATATCGAACGCGCCGACTCGCGATCGCACGGCTCGGTGTTCGGCCATCACGCTTTGGTAGCGTACGGGCATCTCCCACCCGCTGAACGGCACCATTTTTGCGCCCAGGGCGAGGTGGCGATCGTAGAGGGGAGTGCGACGGAGAGCAGCTTCAGACATGGGCGATCGCGCGTAGGAGTCTGGCAGTCATGGTAGCGTGAGGGGTGTGGGTTGCTTCGGTATTTTGAGAGGAAAACCAACCATGCGACTGCTGCACACGATGCTCCGAGTCGGCAATTTAGAGCGATCGCTTCAGTTTTATTGCGACGTTCTGGGCATGACCAAAATTCGCCAAAAAGACTATCCCGGCGGACGATTCACGCTGGCTTTCGTCGGCTACGGCCCCGAATCGGAAACGGCGGTGCTCGAACTTACCCACAATTGGGATACGGAGTCTTACGACATTGGGGATGGCTACGGTCACATCGCTCTGGGTGTGGACGATATCTACGCGAAGTGCGATGCCATTAAAGCTCGCGGTGGCGAAGTCGTGCGCGAACCCGGCCCCATGAAGCACGGCACCACCGTGATCGCCTTCGTTCGCGATCCCGACGGCTACAAAATTGAATTAATTCAGGCCAAAGACAAAGCTGTCGCGCCTCCCCCACAGGCCGAACCTGCGGCTGTCGCGTCTTAGCATCAATGGCGCGCGATAGACGACAGACACTTCAGAACGTGTGGCAAAGATGGCGATCGCCTTGGCTCGGCATCGGCTTGCTAGTGCTAGCCGTAAGCTGTGGCGACCCAAACGTACCGCTGACTCGCCCTCCGGCGGGAGCGTTTCGGACAGATCCTCAAGCCGCCAAACCGAGCCGTTCGCCTGGAGCTATTTCGACGGCGGCGTTGCCAGAGCGATCCGGCACTGCGCCCGTCTCTGCTGCAATTTTTGAAAATGCAGACGATCTCAGCTTGGCTGCTTTGATGGCGAGGGTTTTAGGACTCCCCTGGGCGCTCGATCCTCAACCTCAGTCGG